>JBHIDG010000477.1:0-2248 GCA_046760025.1 Woeseia sp.
GTCATCTCCGACGTACAGCGCCTGCGACTGGTCTATTCCCAGCTTGCCTGCGAGCGCCTCGAATGCGGCGACCTTGTCGGAATTTCCCTGCATCACGTGTGGCACGCCGAGTTCGCTCATGCGCTTCTCGACCGCAGCAGATCTGCGACCGCTGATAACGGCGACGGCCAGACCGACTTCCAGCAATCGCCTGACGCCGAAGCCGTCTTGGGTGTGAAAGGACTTGGACTCCATTCCATCGTCAGATACGTAGATCCGGCCGTCCGTGAAGACGCCGTCTATGTCAAACGAAACCAGGCGCACGCCGGCCAGCGTTTCGTCGCGGGTATTCACATCACGCCTGCTCTGAATAAATCGTGAATGTTAAGTGCACCGATCAGCCGATTTTCGTCGTCCGTGACAAGCAGCCCCGTTATCTTGTGTTCCTCCAGCAGTCGTACGGCCTCGACGGCGAGCACGTCTCGCCCGATTACCTTGCACTTGCGATGCATGACCGAGTCCATCTTGGTTTTGTGAACATCGACCCCTTTATCCAGTGTGCGGCGCAAGTCACCGTCGGTAAAAATACCCAGCAGGCAGTCGTCATCGTCCACAATGGCGGTCATGCCCAGACTTTTTTGCGTCATTTCCACGAGGCCGTCGCTCAGACTGACATCTCTGGTGACAAATGGGATTTCATCGCCCGTATGCATAACGTCCTCTACACGCATGAAAAGCCGCTTGCCCAGGCTGCCGCTGGGATGCGACAACGCAAAATCCTCCGCCGTAAATCCGCGGCTTTCCAGGAGCGCAACGGCGAGCGCGTCGCCCATCGCAAGCGTTGCCGTCGTAGAAGCGGTCGGCGCGAGATTCAGCGGGCAGGCCTCCTCGTCCACACTGACGTCGAGATGAACGTCTGCCGCTTTCGCCAATGTGGATGCGGGCTTGCCCGTCACGGAAAGCAGTTTGGCGCCGATGCGTTTGATCAGCGGCAGAATCGTTACGACTTCCGCGGTTTCTCCTGAATAGGACACCGCCAGCACGAGATCGTGCGACGTGATCATCCCGAGGTCGCCGTGGCTCGCTTCCGCGGGGTGTACAAAAAACGAGGGCGTGCCTGTGCTGGCGAGCGTCGAGGAGACCTTGTTGCCGACATGCCCCGACTTGCCCATGCCGGTAACGACGACCTTGCCGCTGGTGGCGAGGCAGAGCTCGCACGCCGCCGCGAATGAGCCGTCGAGCCGGGACTTCAGCTGGGCTACGGCGCGCGATTCGATTTCGAGCACCTGCCGGGCCAGGGCCAGGAATTCGTCGGGTTTCAGGTTTGCGGGCATACCTACAGTTTAAACGTTTTGCACCGCCACGTAGGTGACATAAGCGACATAAGCGGCCAGAAGCGCGGCGCCTTCGAGGCGCGAGATGTAGCCCTTGCCGTCATAGTCGTAGGTCATGGCAAACAGCACCAGCGTGAATGCCACCAGTACGAAAATGTGCAGCGACAGGACGGATGGAGGCAGGGGGGCGGGCGCGATGATCGCCGCGGCGCCGATCACGGCCAGTGAATTGAATATGTTGGACCCGACGAGGTTGCCGAGCGCCAGGCCGTATTCTCCTTTCCGGGCGCTGACGAGAGAAACTGCCAGTTCGGGCAGGCTGGTGGCCAGCGCGACGAGAACGATGGCGATGACCAGCTCGGTGACCCCCAGGGCGCGGGCAATTTGTATCGCGCCGTCCACCAGCAGATGTGCACCGGCGAGCAGCGTTATCAGACCGACAAGAAACCAGAATATGGCTTTGCGCATGCTGACGTGTCGTGGAATTTCGGCCTCGTACTCGGCCGTAATCGGATCGGTAGCGGATGAGCGGAAACCGAGCCGGGTCAGCCAGACCATAACGATCACTAACCCGGTGATCAGCACCAGCCCGTCGACGCGGCTCAGGTAGGAATCGAGGAACAGGGATACGGTCAATAGTGTAACCGCCAGCAAGGCCGGCATTTCACGCCGAAGCGTGGCGGACGTCATCTCGATCGGTCTGAAGAGGGCGACGGCGCCCAGCACCAGCCCGATGTTGGCGACGTTCGAACCAATTGCATTGCCGACCGCGAGGTCGGTTTCGCCGCGGGCCGCGGCGACGATGGACACCAGCACCTCCGGCGCCGAGGTTGCAAACGCCACAACGGTCAGGCCGATGAGCAGCGGTGCAATGCCGAGGTTCCTCGCGGTAGCCGCCGCGCCATGGACGAACCGGTCGGCTCCCCAGATCAGGA
>JBHIDG010000478.1:0-2241 GCA_046760025.1 Woeseia sp.
ACAATCCGAACGGGGTCCAAAGGACCCCGTTTGCTATCGGACAGCGTGAACCGCCGGAATATCAGTAGGTCAAAGCTGGAAATGGCGACAAGAACCGCATCGGCCCTCGTCAGCCTGGCAGTATCCCTCACAGCCTGCGGCGGGGGCGGCTATGAGCCCGTAGGCAATCCGCAGCCGGCTCCACCGCCGGTCGGCGTGACCTGCGTCGATCGGGCGGAACTCTGTGCAGACCAGCTATTGAACGGGACGACGGCAACGCTGGTGAACAACGGTTTCTATCTGCCAGGCACAGATTCCGCGGCGGCCTTACATCAGTTTTCGGGCACGCTCGGCATCACGGCGGACAGCATGTCCGTGTCCGCAGGAGAGACGACCGGACGTGTTTTTTTTCCCGCGATTGCCGTGCAATATATTTCGGTCGGCGATGTCCTGCTACCGCTCGAGCGCGACGTGATACGGCGTGGCACTGCTGGCGCCTGGGACATCATCCTGTCGCCCGGAAAAATCTGGTCGGAGTCCAACGATCAGGGTTTGTCCAGGGCTTCTTTTCCGTTCACGTTCGTGACCAATCAGTGGAACGAAGCGCACAATGGCGTGGCGACTTTCCTGTTTGACGCAGTGAGCGTATCGAACGTGCAATACCAGGTCACGCAGGAAACCGCGGTCTGGAACAAGGCGGATATGTGGGGCATTACCTCGGCATCCTATTCGCCGGAAGTCATCGGCAATGCCGCTCAAATCGAACAGGATTTTCTGAACGAGGTCGGCGCCAGAGTCGAGGTCAAGGACTGGTCGGCTATCGGCGTGGATTATCCGGGAGCCGACCTGAGCCAGTTCACCCGAAATATCCCGGCCACCGATATCAGCGCATCCGGAATCCTTGTTGACAATACGCTGTACTTCAGGGCCGCCAACACGCGCTTCGGCGCCTACCCGTATCCTCTGGAAATGCGCCACGGCGTGTTTTCCGTCACCAAGTCGGCGCAGGCGGCACTGACGATGCTGCGTCTGGCGCAAAAGTACGGGGAACAGGTGTTCGACCTGTTCGTTACTGACTATCTGAACGTGACGGCGACGCACGGCGGCTGGAATGGCGTGACGTTCGGCCACCTGCTCAGCATGGTTGCCGGAATCGGCGACCGCTTTCCGGATCCCAATGCCCAGGTGACGTTCGCGGACGAGAATGACTCCAGCAGCCAGATCTGGGCGGCCGTCTGGAACAGTTTTGCCAGGGCAGACAAGCTGGCAGCGGCATTCCGGTACGGGGACTACCCCTGGGCTCCCGGCCAGATCGTCCGGTACAACACGGCGCACACATTCATCCTCGGTGCCGCAATGCACAGCTTTTATGAAGCAATGGAGGGCCCGAACGCGAATGTGTGGCAAATGATGCGCGACGAGGTGTATGGACCGATCGGGATTCAGGCGCTGCCGACGATCCAGACCGTGGACGACGAGCCCATTCCGATATACGGCTTCGGGCTGTTCCTGAATGCCTATGACACCGCCCGCGTTAGCCAGCTGTTATCCAACGACGGCGTGTACAACGGGCAGCAGATTCTGCATCGCGTGCGCACGCGACAGTCGATGTACAAGACGACGGACATGGGGTTCAACACCTATGCGTCCGTACCGATTGTCGGATCGAGCCAGAATGCGCGTTATCTCAATTCGTTCTGGTCTTTCGAATTAGTGGGTCCGTCGACCTGCACCGCGCGAATTCCATATATGTGGGGTTTCGGCGGCAACTTCGTCGTCATCCTGCAAAACGGAATCAGCGCTTTTCGCTATGCTGACGGGGACGTGCACGATCCGGCGGCGCTGGCGCTGGCTACCACGGGCATCCGGTCGGTCTGCTGACAGGCGTACAGGAGGTGAATTGATAACGCGACGCGATTACCTCGGATACTCGGTCCTGACCGGCATTCTTTCAACGCTGCAGCCCGGTTTGTTGAGGGCGATCGAGGGCGGGAACCTGATTACCCGCGCCATACCCTCTTCGGGGGAAGAGCTGCCAATCGTGGGCCTGGGCGGTTCCGCGACGTTTTCGTATGTGGCCCGAAGCGACGACGTCAGTGCATTGCGAGACGTACTGCGGGTGCTGTTCGAACACGGCGGTAGCGTATTCGATACGGCGCCCGCTTACGGCGCGTCCGAAAAGGTAGCCGGCAGAATCGTGCAGGAACTCGGTGCGACTGAGCGAGTCTTCTGGGCCACCAAACTCAACGTTGCCGGCCGCCG
>JBHIDG010000479.1:0-2236 GCA_046760025.1 Woeseia sp.
GCGGTACGCTGGGCTCCCCTACTCTGGAATATCCGGAGACATCGAAGCGACGGCCCTGAGCACCAACCTCGAAGCCGCCGAGGAGATCGCCCGACAGTTGCGGCTCCGGGACCTGGGCGGGCTGATCGTGATCGACTTTATCGACATGGGGCCGCAGAGAAACCAGCGCGAGGTCGAGAACCGGTTGCGTGAAGCCGTGCGTCAGGACCGCGCACGGGTCCAGATCGGCAAGATCACGCGCTTCGGGCTCCTGGAAATGTCACGGCAGCGGCTGCGCCCGTCACTGGGTGAGTCGAGCTATATGACCTGCCCGCGTTGCTCGGGCATAGGCAACATACGCAGCGTCGAATCGCTGGCGCTGGCCATTCTTCGCATCATCGGCGAGGAAGCTCGAAAGGAACGCACGGCCAAAGTCATAGCGCAGCTGCCGGTCGAGGTTGCAACATATCTTCTGAACGAGAAGCGCAACTGGGTGCAGAGCCTCGAGTCGCGCAGCGAGACACAGGTCATCCTGGTTGCTAATCCGACATTGGAAACACCGCACTACCAGGTCCGCAGAGTCAGGGACGATCAGGTCGAACTGCCCGAGAACGTCGGCACCAGTTATGCTCTCGCCGACACCGACGAGGAACCAGAACTCCCGCAGACCATGCAGGAACGCAAGGTCGCCGAGCCGGCCGCAATCGCGACAGTGACTCCTCGCGCGCCGGCACCGAAACGGAAAAAGAAAAAGGGACCCGGCCTCTTTACGCGGCTGGCAGGATTGTTCAGTTCTTCGACCGATACGCGCAAGAAGAAGAAACGGCGGATGCAAAAGCGGACGAAGAAAAAGCCGGATGCGCGTGGCCGAACACAGCGAGGGCGCCGTCGCAGCGATTCCAGGAAACCGGCAGCGGCTCAAAAGAAGCCTCGCGCCAGGCAACAAAGCAAGAAACAAACAAAGAAAACCGCGGTAAAAGACGCCCAACGCAAGGGAAAGGCAACGCAGGACGACAATCGCAAGGGAGCCCGCGATGAGCCCAAGTCAGATTCGAGGAAAACCGGAACGAATCGCCGCAGCCGCGGCGGAAGGCGCCGTCGTCGACCGACAGACGACGTTGCCGCCACGCCGCAAGCCGGGAGCGAACAGCCTGCAAGCGACAGAGCGATTGTAACCGAGAGCGCGGCCCCCCCGGTCGACGATCCGATCGTCGTTTCGATGATTTCGGAAACTCCGGTGACACAACCACCGGTCGAGTCACCCAGCGCCGAGGACCGGCCGCCTGACTACGAGGACACGCAACCCGAACTGCCGGTGCTCAGACTGGACGTGGACGACCCCACGCCGGCTGTTGAACGCAAGGCGGAAGCGCCTGCGACCAGAATGGATGAACCGGCTGGCGAGTCCGCAGCCGAGCCCCAAACCAAGGACGAAAAAGCGGAAGGCAGACTGCTCCCCTGGGAACCGCAGGCCCCGGCGGCCGAAGCGGCCGAACCGGAGACGGCGGAAAAGGACTAGTTGTCCAGCTTGCTCAAGCGTCGGAGCGTCTCGAGCAACTCCCGGGACGCTTCCTCGACCAGGTCGAGCACCCGCTCGAATCCCGATGAGCCGCCGTAGTAGGGATCGGGCACCTCCGTGCCGCGGGCCGAACCTGCGAATTCCAGAAAAAGCTGCACTTTTCCGCGGTGAAGTTCGGGCGCACTCTCTTTGAGGATCAACAAATTGTCCTCGTCCATCGCCAGGATATGATCGAAGTTCTCGAAGTCATCCATCATGACGCGGCGTGCGCGGATGCCATCCAGGGCAATGCCCCGGCGCTCGGCCGCGAGCCGCGCCCGACGGTCCGGCGGCTCATTCAGGTGGTAGGCGTGGGTGCCGGCCGAGTCCACCCGGATCCGGCTGTCCAGGCCCGCGTCACTGACCACCTTGCGAAACACGCCCTCGGCAGTCGGCGACCTGCAGATGTTGCCCATGCAGACGAAGAGAACGCTTGTTTTCTCTTTTATTTCAGCCACTTAACGCCATTTCCGAGTGCCTCTTATCGGCCGTTTTCAATGGCGTAAGTATCTGATTTCCTTTGGTTAGCAGCAAGGATAAGAGGCAGATTTCTTCAGGAGATTATTCCGCAGAATTTACGGTCCGCTCGCGAAGCAAGCGGACGCTCCTATGACTCAATTGCGGTTGGTCAAAAGGTCGGGGCTCGGCCAGAGGACGAAACCGCTGACGCGGTAACTGTTGCCAGGATTTTATGTTGTC
>JBHIDG010000480.1:0-2236 GCA_046760025.1 Woeseia sp.
GCCGAGCAGGGTTACGCGGTTGCCGCGCTGTCCCTGGGTTTCATGTACTACAAGGGCGAGGGAGTCTCACGGGACTTTGTACAAGCGTACATGTGGCTCGATTTTGCTGCGAGCCAAACGGCGGATCGGACCAAGCGCGATGCCATACGGGAGGATAGAGACAAGGTAGCAGCACTCATGACATCCGCTCAGATAGCGCAAGCGCAGTACCTCTCTCGCCAAATGGTTCTCAAGATAACAGGCCCACATTGTGATGTAGGATAATCCCCTTTCTCTGAGTTCCGTCTAGGTTTTTCTTGATCGTCCTTGCTTCCTGAGGCTGGACAAGTCACGCTAATCCAGCTTGGATATCGTTTTTGAGCCGCTGTGCTCAACAGGTCGCGGTAATCCAAAGCCTCTGCTTATAGTCGGTCACCCTGTCTTGGTAATTCAATTGCAGTCACGTGCCAAGATGCTGCGTGATCGAGGGAGACAATCTGCTAGATTATTGCTTCCTGATATCATCTGAATAGCCACACTTAGGAGACAGATTGATATGGCGTTAGCACGAAATCTAACACGACAATGCACATGCGCAGCCATAGTGTTCTGCTCAGGGTTACTCCCACTCGCGTTCGGCCAGGGTGGGGGACGCTGGACCACGGGCGCGCCGATGCCGTCGACACGTACTGAGGTCGCCGTAGCTGAGGTCGCCGGCACCTTATATGTGGTCGGCGGGTTTGGTGCGGGACGGGCGCTCGAGATTTATGATCCGACAGCAGATCGCTGGAGCCGGGGTGCACCGATACCGCGCGCGGTCCATCACGCGGCTGCTGTAAGCTTGGGCGGAAGGCTCTTCGTCGTCGGTGGGTACACCGACGGCTGGAACCCGGTCGGTTCCGTATACGAATACGATCCAGGCACCGACCGCTGGCGCAAACGAGCATCCCTGCCGACGCCACGCGGGGCACTGGCGGCGGCGGCACTCAACGGCAAAATTCATGCACTGAGTGGCGTTGGTACGAACAGACGCAACACACACGCGCACGAGACTTACGATCCTGAAACCAACACATGGACAACACTCGCGCCTGTGCCTACGGCCAGGGATCATCTGACTGCGGCGGTAGTGACTGGACGACTCTACGCCATCGGCGGCCGGATCGACGGAAGCTATGCCCGCAATCTAGCCGTGAACGAGGAGTATGACCCCGTCACGAATCGCTGGCGCACGCGTACGCCAATGCCTACTGCGCGCAGCGGGATCGCGGCAGCAGCGCTCGGCGGGAATATTCTGGTCTTTGGTGGCGAGGCACCAGCCGGCACGTTCAGCGAGGTTGAAGCGTACGAGCCGAAGACCGATAGCTGGACAGATCGGGCGCCTTTGCCAACAGCGCGCCACGGCCTCGGGGCGGCCGTCGCGGGTGGGCGGATTTATGTCATAGCAGGGGGACCGAGCCCTGGCGGTTCTTTCTCGTCGGCGAACGAGATTTTCAGTCCTTAGCTCAGGCGAAACGAAACGAGGACACGTCTGAATATTCATGCATTCAAAAAGAGATAATGCGAACATACTTCAGTTTACTGGATTAACCACCGATGCTGAGCGGTAAGCCAACTGTATGTACCATGGCGCGTTTATGCGGCATACTTAACCACACGAGCTGGACGTACAGCCATTCCTGACGAGAACCAGGCGGGGACCTGGCATTTGCAGCATTACGAACCGATGGCACGACTGATAGGTTGTGAATGCATGCTTTGATCTAGACATGCCAGGAGGAACCATGAAAGCAATAGCTAGCGTAACCCTTGTTGTTTTCTTCCTAACTGCCGAGGCGCTACTACCCGCCCAGGCGGGCTGGGATCCGGATAAGGACAAAAAGCAACTAAAGAAGGTGCAGGAGACGGTTGAAACTTTCAAACAGAAGGATCCCGACTTAAAGGCGTTTTTTGACAAGGCGTTTGGGTATGCGGTATTTCCAACGATTGCCAAAGGAGCAATAGGTATTGGTGGAGCCCACGGCAAAGGCAAAGTCTTTCAAAAGGGCGCTCTGATCGGGAGCGCAAGCGTATCGCAAGGGACTGTTGGCTTCCAATTGGGTGGCCAAACATATAGCCAAATTATCTTTTTCAAAGATAAAGTAGCACTTGAGCGCTTCAAAACCGAGGACCTTAAGTTTTCCGCACAGGCATCGGCAATCGCCGTAAATGCGGGCGCTTCCACAACGGCTGACTATAGTAATGGCGTTGCCGTTTT
>JBHIDG010000481.1:0-2227 GCA_046760025.1 Woeseia sp.
GTGGCGCCTGTGACGACGACCTACACCATTCGACGTCCCAACGCCCCGGTTCGTTCGTTACGCGACAGATCCCGTCATCCGGGTGCTTCGGCTTGCAGAATTCGATCGCGTTGTTCCAATGGTGCAGCTGCCGCGTCGTCCCCCCTGCCGCGATAGGACTGCGCAGATACCAACTGTTATTGAATACATAGACGGGGTTGACCGGATACGGTCCGTCCGTGCCGTATTTCAGAACTTTGCCCGACCAAGCGAGATTACAGTCAGGATCGGCCCGACAGCTTTCGCAACTTGGATTATTGTGACAGCCGAAATACGGTCGCTCATCGAACCAGCCTACGTTCCCGAAGATATACCACTCTCCGCCCCAGACTGCGTCGAAGGAAAACCAGGAATGGGCGTTGAAGATTTCGTTATGATGGATCCACCAGTTCGTAGCCGTGGCTTCCGGTTCGACCGGATTGTCTCGAATGTAAGAAAATCTATTGCCATAGATTTCCACATTCAAATTCCTCTTTCCACGGTACTGCTTACCTCTGGGAGCAACCATCCGTATGCCATTGAAGGCGTTCTCGATGTAATTGTTTCTCACAACAACGCTGCCAATAATATTCCAACTTCCGAACAACGCGCCGTTGAAGTGTGAGTAATCACCGACATTTTCCCCTTCCAATGGACAGGCTTCATGACGTTGGCCTTCGGTAACGTAGCCCTTGACGGCCGACCAGCATATCTCGCGCCACATGCGGCGGGTGGCGGAAGAATCTTGCGTCCAGTGGTTCCCTTCCAATAGGAAATGGTGGGATTTGTCACCGAATGCATGGAAAGCATTCCTGGAACCGATTATCGTCGTATCCCGCAGGGTAATATATTTGCTGTCGATGGCAAAGACCGCCATAAGCCAGCAGTTTTGTATGCGCAAGTGCTCGATTTCTATGAACTCCTGATTTTCTATGCGAAAGCAAGAGAAGGCCGATTTATGCGGCAAGTGCGCAAGGATTTCCGGGTCGATCATTTCCAGGTTGGGAATCCTCAGGTACTCTCGCAGTGCGGGCGTATCAACCGTCAAATGGATTTCTGTATGAACTCTCGTAAAGGGCCTGCCGCCATCGATAACAGTGCCGGACCCCAAACCACGAACGATTATGCTGCCGTATGGTTTCGGGTCCCGCGGGTGACGGGAGATCGCGATGGGCTCGAGCCCCGACAAATCATAGCGGCCCGCGACCAGTTGTATGACGGTATCTGCGTGATCGGTCAGGACGCCGTCGACGGCTTCGCGCAGGGGGAGCGTTTCGACAGCGCGCCCGTCATGCCATCGCGTTCCGCCGCTGGGAGACGCGTAAATTGTGCGTGACCAGGCGGCGGGCGCCGTCATCAAATTGGCGGCGAGGGCGAGGGCGATCGCGGTCCAACGCGCCGCTACGCGGGACGGTATTCTCAAGCCCAGATTTCCCAGATTACCTTGGAATCGAGGGGCATTGTCGCGCCTCGACGCCCGGCTCGGGGACCAATCGGATCCTTCGACCGGCCGACGGTCCCAGATCGGTGTGTTGAAGCCTGGCACAAGGTCCCTTCCTCCGTTCTTGCGCCAATGATACGCACCTCGCGTGTCGATACCGACTGCAGCATCAACCGATCCCAATTCAGCGCGGTTATTTTGCCTGCTCGTTCGGCGCAGGCTGTGCCGTGGCGCCGGCCACCACGAGCAGCCGGCAACGCGGGCCGAGCGGTCAAGAGAACCGCGGTGAAATGGGTCAATATACAGATCCTTTGGTTTTAGTCGTGAACCATAGCGCAGGCCAAGCCTGGCGACCGGCGTCGGCGGCGGCCTTCTGTGTTGCCTGCCAGAGTTGGCATGAGGCGAGTTCACCGGCCGCGGCACCGGCGGAGCATAGCCTCGCCCCGCATCGCGAGGAGGCCGATATACGAACGGCGTTCGCTCGGGAAGCGGGAATCGGCACTTGTGGCCCGATGGCCCATTCGCCCGCCGGTGGTCGATAAGGCTCGCGCTTGGCCTCCCGGCATGGCAACATGCGGGTTCATTGCGCCAATGCGTTATCCAAGAAGCTAGGGAGGTGAACATGCTGCGCGACACGACAAGAACCCTTCTCGGGCTGCTTGCCGCCGCCGTGATCGTGGTCGGTGCTGGCGCCGTCAAGGCGGAGACCCTGCGCCTGCTGACCTGGGGCGGCTATGCGCCGGAAAAGGTGATCGAGCTGTTCAAGGC
>JBHIDG010000482.1:0-2227 GCA_046760025.1 Woeseia sp.
GCGCAACAACAGGCTGCCGCAGATCGGCAGCAGGAACCCTCGGTCACGGCTGCGTCTGTTATTTCACAGGATGCCGAGCACCTCGATCCGGAGTTGCTGGAGCTGTTTATCGAAGAGGCGAAAGAAGAGATTGCGAGCATCAATCGCACCCTGCCTCAATGGCAGGAAGAGCCCGACGACCTGGAGACGCTGATTACGGTGCGCCGTTCCTTCCACACATTGAAGGGAAGCGGACGCATGGTCGGTGCGGAGCGAATCGGCGACTACTGCTGGAGCGTCGAGAACCTTCTGAATAGGTTGATCAACCGGACGCTCACGCGGACGCCACCGATGGCCGAATTCATTGTGGAAGCGGCATCTGTTGTGCCGGAGCTGGTGGAACAACTCGAGGTCGGCACAGAGCCGACTTCGGACATCAACCTCCTGATAACGCAGGCAAACGCATTCGCCGAGGGCTATCCGGCCGCGGCCGTCATAACACCTGCTGTGCCGGAAGGCGTGCAGCCGGAGGACGCGGACGGTTTCGAGATGGACCCGGTTCTTCTCGATATCTTTTCGAAGGAGACGGAGGGCCATCTCCAGGTCATTCGAGACTACCTCGAAGCGTGCAGGGAACATCGTCCCCCGTATCACGTAACCGACAAACTGCACCGGGCCTGCCATACGCTACATGGCAGTGCGAACATGGCGAATGTCGATCGCGGTGTTGCCGTGGCCGGTGCTCTGAACCGATTCGTTCGGCGCGTTTACGATTATAAGGTCGGATTTCAGCAATCGGGGCTCGACGCGCTTCGTGCGGCGACCAAGGCTATCGAAACGATTATCGGCGATATCAATCAGATCGACCGTAACCGGTCCGATTTTGCCGTCCTGATCGAACACCTCAACAAGCTGACCAACGTGATCGAGCCGGCCACGATTGTGGATATACCGGAGGAAGAAGCGGTTGACAGGCCCGAAGCGGCGGCAACGGTACAGCCAGTCGACGGGGAATACGATGCCGAGATCGCCGCCATATTCTCCGAGGAAGCCGCCGAACTGCTGGAGGCCGCGGACCAGGCGCTGGCGGACTGGACCAGGGAAAAGGAAAACCGCCAGTATGTCGAGGAACTCAAGCGGCATTTGCACACGCTGAAAGGCGGTGCACGCATGGCCGGAATCACGGCGATGGGTAACCTCAGTCACGAGCTCGAGGCGTTGCTGATCGGCCTCGACGATGGCCGCATTGCACTCTCGCAGGGAATCGACGAGCTACTGCAACACAGCGTCGATGAACTTCATCGAATGAGAGACACGGTCATTGCCGGCAAGCAGGTCGCTGCGGCAGCCGATCTCGAACGGCAAATTCATCAGATCAATGCGGGCGTGAAACTGCCGTCCAAAGCGGCTCCCGCTGAAGTCGAACAACCTGACACGGGCGAGACGGTGTCCGTCGAGTTCACGATCGAGCCGGAAGAATCCGTCAGTATGGTCATCGTCGATACCCCGCTGAACCAGGAAATCACGGACATCCAGGAGCCGGAGGTAGTACCGGACAAACCCGCCGAGAAGAAAAAGAAAGCCGCGAGAAAGCCTGCGACCGCGGAAAAAGTGCCGAAAGCACCTCCGGAACCCGCCGACGCGGTCGAGTCTGCGGATGTACGTCCGTTTCCTGCGCAGACGGCCGCCGCTGAAGGGCGCCAGGAATATGCGCGCATCGATGCGGAACTGCTCGAGGACCTGCTGAACGCCGCCGGCGAGATCAGTATCTATCATTCGCGGCTCAGTCAGCAGATCAGCTCGATCGAATTCCACGTCGAAGAATTCGAGCAGACGGTCAGTCGCCTGCGCGAGCAGCTGCGTAAGCTCGAGATCGAGACCGAAGCCCAGATCATGCACAGCCACCAGGATACGCTGGTGGCCGGCAAGGAGTTCGATCCACTGGAAATGGATCGCTACTCGGATATCCAACAGTTGTCACGAGCGCTTGCCGAATCTGCCAACGACATGGGAAGCCTGAAAGACCTCCTACAGTCTCTGACGTCGGAGGCGGAGTCCCTGCTGTCCCAGCAATCGCGTGTTACGGCAGAGTTGCAGGACGGGCTGATGCGCACGCGCATGGTACCGTTCCAGCGCCACGTCCCGCGGCTTACGCGACTCGTCCGGCAGGCCGCGGCTGAATGCGGAAAACGCGCTGAACTGGCGGTCGAAGGCGCCGCCGGCGAACTCGATCGACAGGTGCTGGACA
>JBHIDG010000483.1:0-2226 GCA_046760025.1 Woeseia sp.
CCACCCTCACAGTGTCTTGGAGAAGACCAGCTTCTCGCCCTCCTGGCGCTGGCGCAAATACTTATCGAAGACCATGCCAATGTTTCGCAGAAAAATCCGGCCGAGCGGCGTAGCCTTGATCTCGTCCTCGTTCATGGTGATGAGTCCGTCCGCTTCCAGTTCCTCTAATCCCGACCGGTCCTCAGCGAAATACTCATCGAACTGCATGCCCCACTCCGCCTCGATCTCGGGCTTATGAATGAGGCAGTGACAGAGCATCCGGCTGATCACGGTGCGTCGAATCATATCATCATCGGTCGACTCGCAGCCGCGCATCGTCGCCAACGTGCCACTGTCCAGGGCCTGGTAATATGACGGCAGATCGCGATGGTTCTGAGCGTAGACGCCACCGATGCCACTGATGGAGCTGACCCCCATGGCGTACAAATCGGCATCGGCGCGTGTCGAATATCCCTGGAAATTGCGGTGCAGCGTCTTGTCCTGTTGGGCGATCGTCAGCTCATCGTCGGGCTTGGCAAAGTGATCCATGCCAATGTAGCAATACCCCGCCTGGGTGAGGAGCTGAATGCCGGTGCGAAAGAGGAGAAACTTATCCACTCCTCGAGGAATGTGCTTCTCGAACGATTTTTGCTGTTTCTTCAGCCAGGGCACGTGAGCGTAGCTGTACATGGCGATGCGATCGGGATGAATGGTGATCACCTTCTCCACGCTGTCGGCGAAGCTCTCGGGCGTCTGATGCGGTAAGCCATAAATCAAATCCACGTTCGTGCTCTCGAATCCCTCGTCGCGACAGAGATCAACCAAAGCCTTCGTCAGTTCATAGGGTTGAATGCGACGAATCGTTTTTTGCACCAGCGGATTGAAATCCTGCACGCCCATGCTGATCCGGTTGAATCCCAGGCAACGCAGGAGTCGCACCTGCTCTTCCGCCGTCACTCGGGGATCGACCTCGATACCGATTTCTGCATCGGGAGCGAAATGGAAGTGATCGGTGATGAACCCGTATAAGTCTTCGGTCTGTGCCGGAGACAAATACGTTGGCGTGCCGCCGCCCCAGTGAAGCTGTAACACGTTTCGCTCCGGTGAAACCCACTGACTGACTCGCGCGATCTCTTGCTTGAGGTGTTCGAGATACGGCAGGGCGACTTCCTTGCGCCGATTGATGACCACATTGCAGCCGCAAAACAGACACAGGCTCTCGCAAAACGGAATATGGAAATAGAGCGAAATCGGCCTGGGCGGCGAAGCAGCCTCGGCGTCAGCCATGGTTCGCTCGAACTCCGCCGGACCGAATTCGTCCGACCACTCGGGAGCAGTCGGATAGCTTGTGTACCGCGGACCCGGCACATTGTATTTGTTCAACAGGTCCAGCGTGACCGTACAACGCTCACCATTTAAGGCAAATTCGAATGGTGATGGTGTACTCATAACGATCTTCTCTCCGTCTTTGTCGCCACTTCAACAAATGCCTGCGCGTTTTCCACCGGCGTCTGGGGCAGGATGCCATGACCCAGGTTCAAAATGTGCCCCACGCCGCCCCCTTTGGCCAAGGTTTCACGCGTGACCTGTTCCACTCGTTGGCGCGATCCGAGTAACACGCAGGGATCCACATTCCCTTGAAGCGCCACTCGATCTCCGACGCGTCGTTGCGCCTCTCCGAGATCAATACGCCAGTCAATGCTCAACACGTCTGCACCGGAGGTCATCATCTTTTCCAGAATGTTGCCGCAGCCATTGATGTACAAAATGACCGGAATCGGATCTGCCGATTGCGGATTGCGGATTGCGGATTGCGGATTTGGGGAATCGGAAGGTTTTTCAATCCGCATTCCGCATTCCGCATTCCGCATTCGGTTCAATTCGCAATCGGTTTTTCGCAATCCTTCGATCACCTGCCGCTCATACGCCAAAGCGAATTCTTCGTAAGCCTCCGGGCTCAGCTCCCCCGCCCAGGTATCAAACAGTTGCACCACTTGCGCGCCCGTTTCAATTTGAGCGTTCAGATAGAGCGTGATGGTTCGAGCCAGTTTGTCCAGCAACTGGTGAAGCAGGGCCGGAGTTGAGTAGATCATGGCTTTGATGGTGGCAAAGTTTTTCGACCCCCCGCCCTCAACCAGGTAGGTGGCTAACGTCCACGGCGCGCCCGCAAACCCGATGACCGGTACAGCACCGTGCAGCTCCTGGCGGAGTCGGGAAGGCCGACCCTCCTGGTGTTCCTCCTCCTCA
>JBHIDG010000484.1:0-2225 GCA_046760025.1 Woeseia sp.
GCCGTGGCCGGTGATCGGGGGACTCTATGTCGTCACGGCGATGGCCACGATGATTATTTCGACCGCCGCCCTCGTGGTGTTGATGTCACCGATCGTCCTGTCCGCCATGGGCGATCTCGGCCTGCAGCCCGAGACCGCGATGATGGCGATCGCGATGGCAGCGTCCGCCAGTTTCACGAGCCCGATTTCTCATCCGGCGAACATCCTCGTCATGGGCCCCGGTGGTTACCGCTTCGTCGACTATCTCAAGGTCGGGGTGCCCCTGACACTGGTCATATTCATCACGGTCATGGTGCTGCTGCCGATCTTCTGGCCGCTGACGACAGTCCAATGAAATGGGGACGGACCCCGCGGGGTCCGTCCCCGATATGCTCTATGGCAAAAGTATGGTTGACCCGATGGTCTTGCGCGCTTCGAGATCCCGATGCGCGACGGCCGCGTCCCTGAGCGCATATTTCTGTCCGATGCTGATTTTCACTGCGCCACTGCCGATGACCCCGAAAAGTTCATCGCAGGCATGCAGCAGCTTGTCCCGCGTATCGATGAAGTCGAACAGGGTCGGCCGGGTTACGTAGAGCGAATGGCGCTTTGCGAGTTCGCCGGGTGCAAACGGCCCGACGGGGCCGGATGAGTTGCCGAAGGACACCATCGTGCCGTGCGGTCGCAGCGCATCGAGGGACGCAAAGAACGTGTCGCGCCCGACCGAATCATAGACAGCCGCAACGCCGTCGCCGCCCGTCAGGCCTCTGACCGAACCCGGCAGATCCGGGTCATCGGACATCACGACATGATCGCAGCCGTTTGCCCGCGCCAGATCGGCCTTCCTGTCCGTGCTGACCACACCGATCACCGTGGCGCCCAACCGCTTCGCCCACTGGCAGGCGAGCGATCCGACCCCTCCGGCGGCGGCGTAGAAGAGAATGGGATCGCCCTCGTTGACCGGGTAACTGCGGCGCAGCAGATACCATGCGGTCAGCCCCTTGAGCAGCACTGCCGCCCCCTGTTCGTCTGATACGCCGTCCGGCACCGGCACGATTCGCCGGGCAGGAAAATTCCTGATCTCGGAGTAAGCACCGGCGGGCCTGCCCGTATAGGCCACGCGGTCGCCGGCCTGGACATCGGTGACGCCCGGGCCGACGGCCTCGACGACGCCCGCGGCCTCGCTGCCGAGGCCCGCGGGCAGATCCACCGGATACAGCCCGGTTCGATGATAGGTATCGATGAAATTCAGCCCGATCGCGGTGTGCCGGATCTGCGCCTCGCCCTCACCCGGTTCCGGCACCTCGACCTCCTCCCAGTTGAGGACTTCCGGCCCTCCGAATTCATGAATGCGTATCGCTTTGGCTTTCCTGGGGAATATCGACATGGGTTGTCGTGTCCTGTCGCGTAAGCAAGTTGACCAAGTCGGCCACGAATTTTCGTGGCTGGCAAGACGTGCCGACTTCGGTAAGTTATCTGCGGGGCAGGACACTAGGATAACCGAGCGGCCGACGATAGACTAAGCCGCCGGAACGCGCCGGAGACCAAATGAGGCAAAAAGTCGTCGTAGCGGGCGCAGGCCATTCCGCCGGACAGGTCATTGCAACACTCAGGCAAAAGGACTTCGACGGCAGCATCTGTCTGATCGGAGAGGAAGCCTACCTTCCCTACCAGCGTCCGCCCCTGTCAAAGAAGTACCTGGCGGGCGAACTGCCGGCCGAGCGCCTGCATTTCAAGGCGGACAGCTTCTACGACGCGCCGAATATAGACGTTCATCTGAATACGACAATCGACCGGATCGAGCCCGTCGACAAGCTGGTCCGATCAGCGGACGGCGGCGAATTCGCCTACGACAATCTGGTGCTGGCATTGGGAGCGCACGCCCGGCAAATCGATCTGCCCGGCGCCGCGCTGCCCGGTGTTCATTACCTTCGCACGATCGCCGACGTCGACGCCATTCGCCGGGAAATCGAGCCGGGCCGGCGGCTGGTAATTGTCGGTGCAGGATACATCGGCCTAGAGGTCGCCGCCGTTGCCGTGCAGCTCGGACTCGACGTTACCGTCGTGGAAATGCTTGATCGGGTGATGAGCCGCGTCGTGTCGCCACCGGTATCCGACTTTTACCAGATGGAACACGCGGCGCACGGCGTCACGATACGCTTGTCCACCGGGATCGGGGGTTTTGCGGGTGACCGGCATGTGCAGGCCGTCGATCTTGCCGATGGCGCGCAGATTCCCGCCGATTT
>JBHIDG010000485.1:0-2221 GCA_046760025.1 Woeseia sp.
AGTACTGTATAAAAATACAGATCTTTGCCGGGAGCGGCCATGCATCAGGCGCTGCAGCAAGAGACGGATTACCTGGAGAGGCTGAACCCTGCTCAGCGTCAGGCGGCGACCTGGGGCGAAACACCGCTGCTGGTCATCGCCGGTGCCGGTACCGGCAAGACGATGACCCTGGCGCACCGGGTTGCCCACCTGATCGTGCGGGGTATGAGTCCCGAACGCATCCTGCTGTTGACCTTCACGCGCCGCGCGGCGCAGGAGATGACGCGGCGGGTCGAGGCGATCGTCCGCCGCGCGCTCGGTGCTGCCGGCGGGGAACGCGCCGACCGGCGCACACTGCCGTGGTCCGGCACGTTTCACTCGGTCGCGAACCGCTTGATCAGGCGTTACGCAAAAACCCTCGGTCTCGATCCCGGATTCTCGGTGCTGGATCGCGGAGATTCTGCGGACCTGATCGACGTCGTCCGGCACGAACTGCGTCTGTCGCGAAAGTCGCGACGCTTTCCGAAGAAGGACACCTGTCTCGCGATCTATTCGCATTGCGTGAATCGGCAAAGACCGCTGCCCGACTGCCTGGAGGACACGTTTCCCTGGTGTGCGGACTGGGGACAAGAGCTGCGATCCCTGTTTCGTCGCTATGTCGAGCAAAAGCAGGAAGCCCAGTCCCTGGATTACGACGACCTGCTGCTCTACTGGAGCCATCTGGTGGCGGACCAGGATCTCGCTCGCGAGATCGGCTCCTGGTTCGATCATGTGCTGGTCGATGAATATCAGGATACCAACGTGTTGCAGGCGGATATTCTCAGAGCCATCAAACCGGATGGCTCCGGCCTTACCGTGGTCGGCGATGACGCGCAGTCCATCTATTCGTTCCGCGCAGCGAGCGTGGAAAACATTCTGGGTTTTCCGCATCAATATGATCCGGCGGCCGAGGTCGTCAGCCTCGAGGAGAACTATCGATCCACGCAGGCGATTCTGAACAGCGCGAACTGTCTGATCGCGGAAAGCGAAAGGCAGTACGCAAAGCATTTGTTTTCTGTTGGAAAGAACGGGGGCAAGCCGAACTACGTCACGGTCGAGGACTGCGATGCCGAAGCCGAATTCGTGGTCGAGACCGTACTCGAGAATCGCGAAAGGGGCATGCAACTGATGGACCAGGCAGTGCTGTTTCGCGGCGCGCACCATAGCGATCGCCTGGAACTGGAGCTCGTGCGACGCAATATCCCGTACGTAAAATACGGCGGCCTCAAGTTCCTCGAGGCAAGTCACGTGAAGGACCTGCTGTCGATCCTCAAGTGGGCGGAGAACCCGAAGAATCGGGTCGCCGCCTTCAGGGTATTGAAGTTGTTGCCCGGCATGGGCCCTGTGAACGCGGCGCGGTGCTTCGAGCATCTGGGTTCAGCCGGTTTTCTTTTCGAAGCGCTGGGGACATTCTCGCCGCCGCCATCAGCGCGGGCGGACTGGCCGGCATTTTGTACGCTGATGGAAAAGCTGTCGTCGGCGGAACCGGACGACGGCGCCTGGCAGGTGCAACTGAGCCAGACCCGGCGCTGGTACCAAGCACATCTCGAGCGCCTTTATGACTGTCTCGATACGCGCGAAGCGGATCTCGAGCAGCTCGAGCAGGTTTCCGGAGGGTATCCGACGCGCGAGCGCTTCCTGACCGAGCTGACGCTGGATCCGCCTGCTGCAGCCGGTGATCTCGCGGGTGATCCGCTGCTGGATGAGGACTATCTGATCCTGTCGACGGTGCACTCTGCAAAAGGACAGGAATGGGACGCGGTCTTCGTGCTGAACGTCTCCGACGGAAACTTCCCGTCCGAATTTTCCACCGGCAAGCCCGCGATAATCGAGGAGGAACGACGTCTACTGTATGTGGCGATGACCAGGGCCAAACAGGACCTGCAGCTCATCGCGCCTCTGCGGTATCACGTGACCCAGCAACACCGACAAGGCGACAAACACGTCTATGGCGCGCGCAGCCGTTTCATCACGGATAATCTGATGCAGACGATGAATGCGAAATACTGGGGCCGAAACGATCAGTCAAGCAGCCGCGTGACGCCTCGATGCCACAAGCGGCTGGACGTCCAAAGCCGCCTCCGAGAAATGTGGTGAGGGTGCCGGAGCGAACTTTCCGAACTTTCCAGACTTCGACTTTACTTTGGAGCTAGCCCGGATATTGCACCAATAAAAACGGCGAACCCGTAATTTCCTTTATAAT
>JBHIDG010000486.1:0-2220 GCA_046760025.1 Woeseia sp.
CTGGTCAGACTGTTGCGCTGATCCGGCCTGTTGAGCGTGAGTGTCAAAACGCCGTCGCTGATTTCGTTCGTGCTGCTTTCGAGTACGGCAGACATCGCTAATAGGTGATCGATTCCGCGAGCGTATGCCAGCGGCCGTCCCTGATCTGGGACAGCGTGGACTCGGATACGCCCTTGTGATCGTCTGGCCCGAATGAAAGGCGATAGCCGAAGATGTCTTCGTAGTCGTGGATAGCCTCGAGGCCGGCGATCAGCGTGTCGACAGTCAGATCGCGTCCGGCATTCTCGAGCGCTTTGACCACGAGGTCGGCGTTACGATAGGCCTCAAACGCAATGTACTCCGGATTGCGTCCGTACTTTTCGACAAACTTGTCCCACCAGGCGGCCACCTCGTCGGACCGCGGGTTGTCCCGATAGATCATCGCCATGTGCACAAACGCGTAGTAGCCTTCGGCGGCACCGCTCTCCTGGTCGGCGACCGCCTGATTGTAGGCGGCGTTATTGCCGACCCATGCGACGTTTTGCCATCCCAGCTTGCGTGCTGTCTCGAGTATGAGGATCGTGTCGCGGACAACCGTACCCATCAGGACGAGATCGCAGCCCGCGTTCCTCAATCTCAGAATCGCGGCTGTAAATTCGTTTTCCGTAGGCTTGTGCGCTGAGGACGCGGCCAGTTGCAGTCCCATCTCGGCCGACTGGTCGAGCGCCGCGTCATAGATCTCCTGGCCGTAGTCCGTGTCCTGATAAATGACGCATGGCGTCGTCGCACCCTTTTCTTCGACGAAGTACTTCGTCGCCGCACGAATCTCATCGTAATAAATCCCGCGAGCGTGAAACTTCATTCTGTGAAAAGGTTCGACCATCGACCGGGCACCTGTTATCGGGAAGAGATTCGGAACACCCGCTTCGAGCTGCTGCGTCAATACGGCGTTATTGGTCGGCGTGCCGATCGCCAGGACCATCGCGAAGATCTTGTCCCTGTTGATCAGCTTGTTGGCAGCCTGAATCGCCTTCGGTACCTGATACTGCGAATCTTCGACGATAAACCTGATCTTGCGCCCGTGAACCCCGCCCGCCTCGTTGGCTTCCTCGAATCGCATGCGGGCGCCATTGGCGCCGTCCACGCCGAGGATCGCGATTGACCCGGATAGATCCGTGTGCGTGCCGAGGATGATCTCCGTATCGGTGACGCCACGTACGGCCTGCGCCGATCCGGACCCCGAGTCACCCCCTATGCCGCAAGCGCTTGTCAGCACTACCACCGCCAACGTGGCCAATATGACGCGATGCATGAATTCCTCCGGACCTCAGATCGTCCCTATCGATTGTCCGTACATGCTATCAATGAGGTCTGAATATTTCACGTTCACGACCTTGCGCTTGAGCTTCATGGTCGGCGTGAGTTCCTCGTCTTCGGGATCCAGCAGCTGGTCGATCAGGCGGAATTTCTTGATGGTCTCGGCCCGGGCAAACTTCGAATTGACATGCTCAATTTCGCCCCAGATCAGGTCCTCGACCGCCTGCGTATGACACAGGCTGGTGTAATTCGTAAACGGAACGTCATTGTCCTGTGCGTACTTCGTCACATTCTCGTGATCGATCATGATCAGGCAGCTCAGGTACGGTTTCGCATCTCCGACGACAACCGCATCGGATATGTAAGGGGAGAATTTGAGCTGATTCTCAATTTCGCTGGGCGTGATGTTCTTGCCGCCTGCCGTAATTATGATGTCCTTCAGGCGATCGAGAATGTAGACGAATCCATCGTCGTCCATTCGGCCGACATCACCAGTATGCAGCCACCCATCACGGATCGTCTCCTCTGTTTTGTCCGGCTTGTTCCAGTAGCCCTGTATGACTCCCGGACTCCTGATCAGAATCTCGCCCTCGCTCGAGATCTTGACCTCGGCGCCTTTGACCGCCCTGCCCACGCTGCCGATCCGGAATGCGTCGGGCGTGTTCGCCGTGGCCAGACCCGTACACTCGGTCTGGCCGTAGACTTCGTACATCGGCTTGCCCATTGCCCAGTACCAGTCGATCAGGTCGGGGGCAATCGGGGCGGCGGCCGTCGACAACCACCGGCTGTCATAGATGCCGAGGAGTTGTTTGATGTTTTTGAATACGAGTTTGTCGGCCAGAAAGAACAACGATTTCCATGGTAATGGCACGGGCTTGTATTGCTTTCGATACTCTGCCACCTGCGTGCCGATGGCAATTGCCC
>JBHIDG010000487.1:0-2220 GCA_046760025.1 Woeseia sp.
AGGGCGTGACCGACAAGCTGTCGCCGAAGATGTCCTGGTGGACATTGTTGCCGAAGACCATATCGATGCGCCCGTTGGCTACCGCAACCTGGCTGACGTAATTACCCTGCGTGTCCGTGGGCGCAGGCGTCATGCCGGCCGCGGCACGGTCTGCGGGTGGTATGCCGGACTCGTTGAAGGCGTCGACGATCGGTACCTTGGCACCGGCGGCGAAATTGAGCGCTTCGGCAACCTGGGCACGTACCGTATAAGTCTGGTATGCCGCAACTGCCAGAGAGGCAAGTATGCCGATGATCGTTACGACGATCATCAGTTCAATCAACGTGAATCCGTGGCTGCGTTTACACATCTTTCTGGGGCATGACGGTATCGGATTTTCTCAACGGGTTCGCATCACTGCGTCACCTGCCGAAGTGTGACCCAGTTCTCAGCGTTTCTCAGATTCTGTAGAAAAAAAAGCCCCGGCAAGACCGGGGCTCTCTTAACTAAGCTGTGCAGGCATCGATGAGCCCAGGCACAAGTCCTACCGGCAGGCTGCAGGCAAATGCTTGTCAGCAATAGCGCCGCCGCTCGCGCAGGCCCAGCTAACGCTGCCGAGGTTATCGGTAGCTGTCAGCGTAACGGTCTGACCGGTGATAACCGCGTGAGCAGAGTTGCCGTAGGTAACCGTAACGACCGCACCAGCGGCTGCTACCGAGGCAACGTACTTGCCCTGGATGTTTGCGGCAGCTTCGAGACCAGCCTGAGCGTTGTTGGTCGGGAACGCGCCGCGGTCCTGATAAAACTCGGTGACGGCAGCCTTGGCGCCAGCGGCCAGATTCAAGCCCTCAGAAACCTGAGCGCGAATCGTGTAGTCCTGATAGGCGGGGATAGCGATCGCGGCCAGGATGCCAATGATGGCAACCACGATCATTAGTTCGATGAGTGTAAAACCTTGCTGAACCTTCTTCATTTCTGAATCTCCTTAAGATACGAGAGTGTTTCCTCGGACGGCGTTTCCGCCTGTGCCATGTAAGGTCTACAAAGCAAGCCCCGTGCCAAAAACGACATTCCCATTACAAGTTGTTGCTTGACGGGGAATTCTTGTGTGTCCCGCCCGAGTTGGACGATCCGGGATTTGACGCGTCACGGACATTTCATGTCAGACTTTGTCGTAAGGTGACAAGAATTGTCAGATAGGCCACCATTTATCAGTCCGCGTCTATGCTGAACATCAGTCGATGCCGAGCTTCTTGATCCGGTAGCGGAGTTGCCTGAATGACAGCCCGAGCAGCTTCGCCGCGGCGGTCTTGTTGTAACGCGTCTTTTGGAGGGCATTCACGATAGCCTGCCGCTGTATGTCCTCGATGTGGTCACCGAGATCGGTGCCGGCGGCCACCATGCGATCCTCGGAGTCCTCCGGTTTTTGAGGCCTGAGATGCAGATCGGATTCGCTGATGGTACCCGTCGAGCACAGCGTCACGGCACGCTCGAGCATGTTTTCGAGTTCGCGGACGTTGCCGGGGAATGGATAATGCATGAGCGCGGCCTCGGCGTTGTCGTCGAGCCTCAGGTCGGCGGATTCGAGGCGTTCGAGAATATGCGAGGCCAGCTGCAGGACATCGGCGCCCCGCTCTCTCAGGGCCGGCACATGCAGCTCGATGACATTGATGCGGTAGTAGAGGTCCTCACGAAATCTGCCAGCAGTCACCATGTCGGACAGGCTCTCGTGCGTAGCGGAAAGAATCCTGGCATCAACCGGCTGCTCGGCGGAGAAACCTACGGGCCGAATCGTCTTCTCCTGGATGACCCGCAACAGTTTTACCTGCATCGCCAGCGGAAGATCCGCGATTTCATCGAGGAATAGAGTGCCGCCCTCGGCACACTGCACGAGACCCTCTTTGTCGCTGTCCGCGCCGGTGAATGATCCTTTGCGGTGCCCGAAAAACTCACTCTCCATCAGCTCGGTCGGAATCGCGCCGCAGTTCACGGGTACGAAGGGTCCGTCCTTCCTCGGCCCGCTGTCGTGAATCAGACGGGCCACCAGTTCCTTCCCGGTGCCGGATTCCCCGGAAATATGCACGGGCGCCTGGCTGCGGGCCACTTTGTCCACCATCTCGCGCAGTTCGCGCATAGCGGGGGAATCGCCGAGAAGGCGCGATCGTGCATCGGTGCCCGACTCCTCGAGCCGCAGGGCACTCTGGACGATATTCCTGAGATTCTGCAGGTCCAGCGGCTTCG
>JBHIDG010000488.1:0-2204 GCA_046760025.1 Woeseia sp.
GAACTATGCTTCCGGCATGGCTTTTCCGCCGATACTGCCTGTTGTTACACCTCATCTCCGTGCGTACCGAGTTGGTACGGCGAGAATGCTACTACATCTTGTGCCCAAAGGCGAGTTGAGTACAAGATGTGGGCGCGCGGCCCGATTTCGAATAAAGTAAGCCGTTCGCTTGAAGACATAGGGAAGAAAGTGATGCCGGCACACGAAAACAAGGCGCGCGCGACGCACCAGAGAATCGGACTCTGGCTGGGCCCGGCAGCCGCTACTTTGATGTTGATGACTTCTCCGCCGGAGGCGCTTGCAGACCCTGCGTGGCGCACGGCCGCGATGGGCGTGCTGATGGCTGTCTGGTGGGCGACGGAGGCCGTCCCGATCGCGGTTACCGCGTTGTTGCCGCTCGTGTTTTTCCCGTTGCTCGGAATTGCAAACATTCATGACACAGCCGCACCGTTCGCCAACAAGGTCATTTATCTTTTCCTCGGCGGATTCATGGTTGCGCTGGCGATGCAGCGCTGGGACCTGCATCGGCGCATCGCGTTGAACGTCTTGCAGATTGCCGGGGGTAACGGCGCGTCGCTGGTGGGCGGATTCATGCTGGCAAGTTCCCTGCTTAGCATGTGGGTGATGAACACGTCGACGACGATGATGCTGTTACCGATCGCAGTATCGATCGTGACCGTCATACACGGGTCCGTGCCGGGGCTCGACGATCGGGCGAAAGTGGATTTTCAATTCTCGCTGTTGCTCGGCGTCGCATACGCGGCAACAATCGGTGGCATGGCGACACTCGTCGGCACTGCTCCGAACGCTATGATGGCGGCATTCGTATTGGAAAACTACGGCACCGAGGTCGATTTTGCCAGCTGGGTGATGATCGGGCTGCCATTGAGCGTGATTATGCTGCCGCTCGCGTGGTTCGCGCTCACGCGAATCGTGTTCAAGGTCGATTTCGCTACTTCCAACGAAGGCCGGGCATTGCTCAGGAAGATGAAGGACGACATGGGGCTGATTACGGTGCCGGAGAAGCGCATCGGCATAATCTTTGTCGCGCTTGCCCTCACGTGGATCTGCCGGCCGTTGCTGACAAAACTGCCGGGCCTGGAGGCACTCGACGATTCCGGCATCGCGATGGCCGGAGGGATTGCCCTGTTCCTGACGCCCAGCGGTGACAGGGAAGATCCGATGCTGATTCGCTGGAAGCACATCGAGAAGCTGCCCTGGGCGATTCTGCTGCTATTCGGCGGCGGCCTGACACTCGCCGCCGCAGTATCCCGCACCGGCCTGGCGGCATGGCTTGGCGGCAGCCTCCACGAGGTCGGAATGCTGCCGGTCGCGATCCTCGTGCTGATCGTGACCGCGATGATCATTTTCCTGACTGAACTAACCAGCAACATTGCAACGACGGCAACGTTTATGCCTGTCGTCGGCGCGATCGCGCTGGAAGCCGGCTACGATCCGATCGTTCTGCTGGTACCGGTAACACTTGCAGCGAGTTGCGCATTCATGTTACCGGTCGCAACGCCGCCCAACGCAATCGTGTTTGGATCGGGGCTTCTCTCTATTCCGAGAATGGCCAGAGCAGGCATGGCCCTGAATATTATTGGTATCGTCCTGGTCTCTCTCGTGGCGCTTTTTTTGGCGCCGGCAATTCTCTAGCCTGTACGATGCCCCAGTTGGCCCGCGAGATCGGTTAAGGATTTGATTGATCGAGGGATTTGCCGAGTAGTGGGACAACGGTGTCTATTGCCGAGCGAGGAAAATTCCTCAGGCAATTAAATACTAAGCGAAAGCGCATCATACTGGCACAATATTCAGGCTAGGGAAGACTGCAAGCTGTGACACGCGAATATTCAATAAGCAAGCAAAACAGGGTTCGTCAGCTCAGCGAAAAGGCCGACTACGACAAATCGGAGGTCCATTGCATTCTCGATGCCGGCATCGTCGCGCATGTCGCGTTTGTGCAGGACGGAACACCTGTCGTCGTTCCGATGATCTATGGTCGCGAGCGTGAAACGCTGTACTTGCATGGCGCACGCAAGGCAAGGATTATTCGGCTGCTGGAGCAGACGGACCACGCCTGCGTAAACGTGACGTTGCTGGACGGCATTGTCATCGCGCGGTCGACATTCAACTCGTCGATGAACTATCGGTCGGCGACGCTCTTCGGTAAACCGGAATTACTCGAGAAGAGGGAGGAAAAGATT
>JBHIDG010000489.1:0-2203 GCA_046760025.1 Woeseia sp.
TCGGGCAATTGCTGCTGGCTCTCGGCAGCGTCACCGTGCTGCCGGTCTTCATAGCCCTCGCGGTATTTTTCGCGGGCTTCAATTTCCTCGAGGCCGGCCTCCCGGCGCGTCTGTCGATCCGGGCCGACGGCTCGCTCCGGGGCGCGTCCCTCGGGGTCTTCTCGAGCTCTCAGTTCCTCGGCGCATTCGCCGGCGGCCTGATCGGCGGAAGATTCCTGGCCGGTGGGCAGCCGACCCGTGTGTTCATGGCCTGTGCCGCGATGGCCGGCGTCTGGCTGATTCTCCATCAGCTTGCAGGCTCGCGGCAGGATGGACCGGAAAAGGCCTGATTCGACCGGAAATCGGGCTGGAAATTGGTGAGTCAGGGCCTACAATAGGCACCCCCTCGCGAAACCGAGCGCTGACAATAAAGAGAACCAGCTATGGCCCGTGGAGTTAACAAAGTAATCGTCATAGGTAATCTCGGGCAGGATCCGGACACCCGGTATATGCCCAGCGGTTCGGCCGTTACCAACTTGCGTGTCGCGACCAACGAATCGTGGAAAGACAAGCAGACGGGTGAGCAGAAGGACCGCACCGAATGGCACAACGTGGCTATGTTTGGCCGGCTGGCCGAGATCGCGGCAGAATATCTGCGTAAGGGATCTCAGGTTTACGTAGAAGGAAAGCTGCGCACCCGGAAATGGCAGGACAGAGACGGCAACGACCGCTATACGACCGAGATCATCGCCGACGAGATGCAGATGCTCGGCAGCAGATCGGCTGCCGGCGGGCCCGCCATGAGCGATTCCCCGCCGCCGAGCGCGCCTGTGCAGCAGCCGTCCGGCGACGACTTCGACGACGACATTCCGTTCTAGGGCTTCTCTTTCGGCTTCATGGGGGCGTTCAAGGAACCGCATGGCGGCGCGCTGCAGGATCTCTATCTTCCGGCGGAGCAGGCAGAGAAGGAAAGGCTCAAGGCCAGGGACTATCCGTCCTGGGACCTGACGTCCCGTCAGCTTTGCGATCTCGAGCTTCTCCTGAATGGCGCGTTCTCGCCCCTCGAAGGATTCCTGAACAAGGCCGATTACGATTCAGTCATCGAGAAGATGCGTCTGACCAGCGGTGTGCTCTGGCCGATACCGATCACCCTGGATGTGAGCGATGACTTTGCCGCCGGGCTGAAAGCCGGCGAGCACGTGGCACTCCGGGACCTGGAGGGCGTATTGATCGCCACGCTGCAGGTCGGCGATACTTGGGCAGCCGACCGGACGGCCGAGGCCAAACGGGTCTTCGGCACGACTGATGACTTGCATCCTGCAGTTAACTATCTGAATAACATAGCTAATTCCGTTTATGTCGGCGGCCGGCTGATGGGGGTCGAGGCGCCGACACATTACGATTTCAAGCACCTGCGGGATTCGCCGGTGGAACTCCGGGATCGCTTCCGGAAACTCGGCTGGCGCAAAGTGGTCGCGTTCCAGACGCGAAACCCGATGCACCGTGCACATCAGGAGCTTACGCTGAGGGCCGCCAGGGACGTGGAAGCGAATCTTTTGATCCATCCGGTGGTCGGCATTACCAAGCCCGGAGATATCGATCATTTCACGCGTGTGCGGTGTTACGAACACGTCGTCAAGCGTTATCCCGAGCAGACCAGCATGTTGAGCCTGCTGCCGCTCGCGATGCGAATGGGCGGTCCGAGAGAGGCGCTGTGGCACGCGATCATTCGAAAGAACTACGGCTGTACCCACTTGATTGTCGGGCGCGATCATGCCGGTCCCGGCAAGGACAGCAAAGGCAGAGACTTCTACGGACATTACGACGCGCAGGAACTGCTGAAGGCGCACGAGGACGAACTCGATATCACGATGGTGCCGTTCCGCATGATGGTCTATGCGGAGAACCGTGCGCAATACGTACCCGTCGACGAGACGTCCGATGACGATCACGTTCTCGACATTTCCGGAACGGAATTGCGCCGGCGCCTGCAGGAAGGCCTGGAAATCCCGGAGTGGTTTTCATTTCGGGAAGTTGTCGAGGAACTCAGGAGGACGCATCCGGCGCGCCACAAGCAGGGATTTACAATATTTTTCACGGGCTTGTCAGGATCCGGGAAATCGACGATTGCGCACGCGTTAATGACCAAACTGATGGAGATCGGAGGTCGGCCTGTCAGCCTGCTCGATGGCGATATCGTCCGCAAGAACCTGTCGAGCGAGCT
>JBHIDG010000490.1:0-2199 GCA_046760025.1 Woeseia sp.
GCGGACGCCGGGCCGGACCTGAACCGCTCCTCCGGCGGCATGCCCGTGCCCGTGTCCGAGACCGAGAGCACGACGTGGCGGCCGGGCGGGATCTCGCGTTGGTGGCCGGCCTGCGGCTGCTCCACCACGCGGTTTTCCGCAGTAAGGCTCAGTAGACCACCCGAGGGCATCGCATCGGCCGCGTTGATACAGAGGTTCATCAGCACCTGGTGCAGTTGGGTGGCGTCGCCGAGAACGTCCCAGAGGTCTTCGTCGATGTCTGAGACGAATACGACGGAGGGGGGCAGGGTCTGCTGGAGGATCTCTTCGAGTTGGAGGATGGTGAGTTTGAGGGACAGGGTAGTGAGTTCGCCCTCGACGCCTCGGGCGAAGGTGAGCAATTGGCGCACCAGGTCGGCGCCACGGTGGACGCTGGTTTCTACGGTTGTGAGCAGCTTCCGGGTGTTTTCATCTTGCGTTGTCATGCCTAACCATTCGAGCGACAGGAGGACCGAGCCGAGGATGTTGTTCATGTCGTGGGCGACGCCGCCGGCCAGGGCGCCGAGGCTGTCGAGGCGCTGCATCCGGTGATGTTCGCGGAAGGCGACTTCTGCACGTTTGCGCTCGGCAATGTTGGTGATGCTGCCACGAATGAGCACCCGGTCCGTCGAAGGCAGGCGAATCAGCCGAATTTCGCAGGGGATATTATCCCCTGCTGCATTGCGATGAGTCCACTCGTAGGAACATACCTCACCCGCTACAGCTCGCCGGTACTCGTCGAAGACAGCTTGGGCCGAAAGGCGCCCGTCGGGCTGTATACGTGGGCTCAACCTAATGGGATCCATCAGCATAAGTTGTTCCCGCGATAGTCCAAAGAAGAGTTCCGCCTCGCGGTTACAATCGACGAAGTAGCCGGTTTTCATGTCCAGGGTCACGATGGCGTCCGGAGCGTGCTCGACGAGGGTACGGTAGCGCTCTTCACTCTCCTGCAGCGCCTGCACGGTCTGCTTCTGCTCGGTGATGTCTCGGAGCACCAGCATCACCAGGCACTTGGGTATACGGTCATGGCAATCCTGAAGCGGGGACATCTGCCACTCGAAGAACCGCTTTTTGCCATCCATCATAAGCACGATCTCTCCCGCGATTGCCGCCGCGACGGCTTCCTCCGGAATAAAATCGAGGCCACCCGCTAGATCCGTAATCGGCATGCCGATGGCATTGGCAGGGGCGGTTTCTGCAAAAAGGCGCCGGGCTGCCGGATTGAGGTCAACCACGCGGCGCTGCGTGTCCAGCACCACGATGGCCTCGGAAATACTCTCGAAGATGATCGTATGCGCTACGGGCATCAAATCCAACAAACGGAACCAGAACAGGCCCACCCCAAAAAAGACGCAACTGGCGGTGAAGGCTATGGGTGTCATGTCGATGTTTGCGAACCAACTCGGGATCGACAGGAAGATGATGTTGGCGAAGAAGGGGATGAGGGCTCCGGTCACCATCAGCGTGCTCTGGCGTCGATAGAGCGTGGGAGCGTGGATGCGCTGGAAGAGGATCAACGCGACTCCGACGACGATGAGCGCATAGCTGTAGGCCGTGTGGACCCAGAACCAGACGCCGTAGGTACGAGAGGCGCTCGGGATGGGCCCGCTGGTGTCGAGCGTCGCCTCCTTAAACACCAGGCCGTGGTTCGCATTCGTGGCGATCAGGACGAGCGTGAGGGCCGGCACGATGAGCAATCCGGCGATCTGGCCCGGCGTCAACGTGTTCCGACGGCCGGTATAGGCCAGCGCAAAGGCAAACCAGGCCACCGGAAGCGTCACGATGGCGGGATAGTGTAAATCGCTGAGGAGCACCTTCGGGCCCAGGCCCACAGCCAGCGCATGCAGACCGGAGGCCAGCGACCAATACCCCGCCATGGCGATGAGGACGATTAACGGCAAACAAGCGCGTACGTCACGCCGCTGCCAGGTGTATAGCCCGAGCGCAATCGACACCAAAACGGAGATCAAGAAGGGCCAGACGTAATCGGTGTATTCCCACATCATCGGTAAACATTCTTCTAGTTTACGTGCCATCCCGGATACGTTGCTCCAGGAGACTTCGCGTACGGTGTGAACACATTCTGCCCGGACGGTGTGTGTCACTGAATGCCTGCGGTTGCAATAACCGTGCGTACTGTTGCAAAGATCGTTGCGGCGTTGAGTTAACTTAAACGTTTGA
>JBHIDG010000491.1:0-2182 GCA_046760025.1 Woeseia sp.
GTGCGGCGCGTTGCGACACGTCGATGATCCTTCCCCTGACGAACGGTCCGCGGTCGTTGACGGTGAGCACCACCGAGCGGCCGTTCTCGAGGTTGATGACACGCACCCGGGTGCCGAAGGGCAGCGTTCGATGCGCCGCGGTGTACGCATGCTTGTTGTAGACCTCGCCGCTCGCCAGGCGGCAGCGCAACAGCTCCTCCATCGCCTTCACGACCCGCAGCCACACGACCTTGCCGTCCATGTCGCCCTTCTTGAGCATGGCGTCAGCGATTCCAATCGAAATTTCAGCGACACGGAATCAGGCATAGTTAACGGATTCTTAAATTGCCGACGGCATGTTGTCGGTACTGAAAACCGGCTTAACAGATACGAATGCGCACCTGAAATAAAGACGGAGTGTGCATTTGCAGTCCGAGGCAATAGCCTCCCAACCCCCTGGAAGAAGAGAGACCGTCCATGCGTCGCATGATCTTTGCTGTGCTTTCGAGCCTGCTTGTTGTGAGTTTGCTTTCTAGCTGTATGGCGCCAAGTGGGGCAAGCGTCGAAGATAAGCGAAAGGCCGCGCAGCAGATGCGGACTGAGACCTTGGCCAAGCTGTATGAAATCAGCCCGGATGCCAAAGCCCAGATAGGTAAGGCGGCTGGCTACGGCGTATTTAGCAACATCGGTGTAAACCTGATCTTGCTCTCGGCGGGAAATGGTTGGGGCATCGTGAGAGATAATGGGACCGGTAAAGACACCCACATGAAAATGATCTCTGGAGGCCTGGGGTTAGGGCTTGGGGTAAAGGATTTCCGTGGGGTGTTCGTTTTCACTTCGAGGGATGCGCTGGAGAGTTTCATCAATAATGGCTGGGACGCAAGCGCACAGGCGGATGCTGCCGCGAAGTCCGGGGAAAAGGGCGAAGCTTTTGCTGGTGCCATCGATATAGCGCCTGGCATCAAACTCTACCAGATCACAGAACACGGGCTGGCCCTCCAGGCGACGATCCAGGGCACGAAATATTGGAAGAACGACGAGTTGAGCTGAACTGTTGGACGCAATGGTGACGGGATAGCGGTTAGCAACAAAGGGCAAGAACGCCCCGGCGCGCGTAGCCGTGGTCGCCCTCACAACTATAATCGAGGCGTTCGTCCACAATTACACGGCGCGGAACGTTCCTTGGGGAAGAGAGATCATGGTCTTGCGTTTTGATGGGGTCGCGTTCGGACTGCTGGCTCTTGCCTTGGTCATGTCCTCCGCTCAACGGCAAGCAAGAGCGGACGAACCAGTTGTGCTAACCGAACAAGAGATCCTGGCGCAGATTATTGGAAACACAGCGATCGGTGTTGGAGGAAAGCACAGATGGTCTGAATACTACCAACCGGACGGAACCATTCGAGGGCGTACGGACAATGGCCCCTATCAGGGGGAATGGACCGTCTCTGGCTCAGAGATGTGCTTCGATTATGTCGACTCTGGAGATGCTGGTTGCTGGTTGATATCCGTCGAGGGCAATGAAATAACCTACTACAGGAAAGGAAAACACGACGTGACGGGAACACTGCTCAAGGGCAATCCGAAGAACCTCTGAGATGAAGACAAGCACCAAACCAAAGCGGCCCCGCTTCTGCGGGGCTTCGCTTTTTGGATTTCAAACTGACCCACTACCGCCCCCGCGCACTCCTTGACCGCCGCCGCCGATGCCAATCGTCGTCACTCTGTCTGTTGGTTTGCGGGACATGGTTCATGCTCCTTCTGCCTGCTGCGCCCCAAATTCCTAGGGTGCGTTTCGGAGCACGGTCGGTCCATCCCGTTAGCAGAAGTTGATGACGTTGGACGGGCTCGCCGCGTGCGCGTCAGGCTCATGATCTAAACCGCAATTCAGCTTTCCTTAACCACGAATCTGCTATCCACGGACAAGGAGAGGGCAAAGGATCGATCGTAATGAACTCCGTCCACGCCGACGAACGCTTCGAGCGCATGTTCCTGGCGCGTATCCCGCGCGCCGTGGCCCAGAGCTTCAGCGATGAGCAGCTCTTGGCGATCAAGACCGTGTTCGGGGCCGAGCGCTGGGACCAGCATCCTGTCGACCTTCGCGGCACGTTGTGGCTGCCGTTCCGGCGCTGCTACTATGTCTTCCTCGCAGGCCCCGAGCGGCGTCTTCGCGCCCGTCCGCGCGACCGGCGCGAGCGCAGCCCGA
>JBHIDG010000492.1:0-2162 GCA_046760025.1 Woeseia sp.
TCACAAACCGGACAGCCGGCGAAAACGACAAGGTGTCACCATTCGGGATTTCATCCTTCGTATGCAAGTCATAACGTTGTCAATGATCTCGGGCGGTCTCGTGCAATATTCAGGCTAACGGCTGTTTTGCAGTGCACCGGTCAGATTCTGACGCGCCGACCCGAAGCCGCCGTTGCTCATGAATATGACCTGATCTCCGGGCTGAAGCTCTGCCGCCAGCCCCGCGACCAGCTCGTCGTAGTCCGAGTGCAGGTGTAATCGTTCGCCGAGCGGCGACAGGCAGTCGTCGAATTTCGCGCCCAGTTCTTCCGGCCTGTACACACAGACCAGGCTTGCGCCTTCGAGCGACGCCGCCAGCGCCTCGTTGTGCACACCAAGCTTCATCGTGTTCGACCTCGGCTCCAGCGCAACGATGATGCGTTGGCCCGGGTAGCGTTTCTTCATGCCGGCGATGGTTCGGCGGATCGCGGTCGGGTGATGGGCGAAGTCATCATAAATAGCGATGTCCGCGACCGTCGCAGTTCTTTCCAGGCGTCTCTTGACGCCCTTGAACCGCGACAGCGCCTCCACAGCCTGTCGAACCGGAACTCCGGCAGATTTCGCGGCCGCGATTGCGGCTATGGCATTCTCCAGATTGTGGCTGCCACCGAGCTGCCAACTGCCTTCGGCTGTAATGCCGCTGCCCTCGCTGACCGTGATTCGTCGCTCACCCGGGTCGCTAAACGCGGCTGTCCAGTCTGCAACTTCACCTGCAATGCTGAACGTTTCCGTGGACGACCAGCAACCCATTTCGAGGAGCGTTTCCAGATTGCGGTCTGCGCCATTCAAGATGACCCGACCGCTCTTCGGAATCGTCCGCAACAACTGATGGAATTGCCAGAGTATCGCATCCAGGTCTTTGTAGATATCGGCGTGGTCGAATTCCAGATTGCCGAGAACCAGAGTTTGCGGACGGTAGTGCACGAATTTCGCTCGCTTGTCGAAGAACGCGGTGTCGTATTCGTCCGCCTCAACGACGAAGTATCGGGACGCGCCGTAACGGGCCGTCGCACCGAAGTTTGCCGGAACGCCACCGACCAAGAATCCCGGCCTGTGGCCCGCCGCCTCCAGGATCCATGCCACCATGCTGGCCGTGGTGGTCTTGCCGTGCGTACCGGCAAGCGCGATGACGTGCTGTCCGGCCAGAAAATGCTCGGACAGCCATTGCGGCCCGGAGGTGTAAGGAATGCCCCGGTCGAGGACAGCTTCGACCGCGACGTTTCCGCGACTCAGCGCGTTTCCGATCACGACAAAGTCAGGCACCGGCTCGAGCTGATCGACGTCATAGCCGTCGTGGGCCACTATGCCAAGACGCTTGAGTTGCGTGCACATCGGAGGATAGACATCGCTGTCCGCTCCGGAAACCTCGTGACCGGCCGCTTTCGCCAGGGCGGCGATTCCCCCCATGAATGTGCCGCAAATACCAAGAATGTGAATATGCATCAGCCGACAGTGCCCTCGGGGATCCCGCTGAACGTCAGATAAAAACCAAGTTGCAGAATAAATATCATGACTGCGATAGAAATTCCTGTGAACCAGTGCTGCTGTATCGATCTCGATATTATGTGGCCTTCGACCAGAATCAGCCAGGGTGTCACGAACCAGGCAATGGCGCCGGCAAGCTCCAGCCCGATAAAAGGCCGAGAGAACAGGACAATCACAACGAACAGCAACACCATGATTGCCGTGCACCCGATAATTGCCGTGATGGTCTGAATGGTTCGGCTGATGAAACCAGACAAAAATAAGATAGCGACGTACAAGCCGATTTTCACCAGCTCGGTGGCAAAATCCAGAACCAGATCTGCGTTGTAATCCGTCTCTACCAGTGCGTGCAAAAGTAATTGCGCCACTACGATCATGGCCACCGCCAATGCGAGAAGAAGTTGAGACCTGGGAAGATCCTCCGGCCCCTTCCTCAGCAGGATTACCTCCATGAACGTTTTGAAGATCAGTCGCACCTGGTGCCCGCCGCAATTCTTTGCGAAGCTACAATCATCGCATGTTAACCTTCCGTGCCGAAGTCCTTACGCGATCACGAAATGCCGAGACTACAATTTATCGATCTCGACTCGCCCGACGCGATCAACACTTTGTTACCCGATGGCAGCCTCATCGGGGTC
>JBHIDG010000493.1:0-2160 GCA_046760025.1 Woeseia sp.
GGTTGCGCAGGGCATGGAGATGATGGGCGCTTCCAGTATTCTGTACCCGGTCCTGGAGATGCACGACGTGGTCACGGCGAATATCGTCGTGCTCGTGCTCGGCTTCCTCGCCAGTCTATCGCCCGCTTGGCGGGCTTCCCGGTATCAACCAGTCGAGGCAATCACCAAGGTCTAATTATGGCTGCTGTTAATTGTATTGATTTGTGCAAAACCTATTATCAGGGCGAGCAGGCGATCAAAGCCCTGGATCATGTCGATCTGGATATCGTCGAAGGTGGCTTTATCTGCCTGTCCGCGCCGTCGGGAGGCGGAAAGACGACTCTGCTCAATGCAATCGGCGGACTGGACCGGCCCGACAGCGGCGAGGTGTGGATTGCCGGCCGGCGCGTCGACAACCTGGGCAAAGGCGAACTCGCAAAGCTGCGGCTCCATCAGATCGGTTTCGTATTCCAGGCTTTCAATCTGATTCCCGTATTGACGGCCCGCGAGAACGTCGAGTTCGTCATGCAGATCCAGGGCGTGCCGGCCGGCCGCCGTGGCGAACAGGCGGCAGCGATCCTGGAGGAGGTCGGGCTCGAGGGGCTGGAAGATCGGCGGCCGGCGGACATGTCGGGCGGCCAGCAACAGCGCGTCGCCGTGGCCAGGGCAATCGTGTCGCGGCCGGCACTCGTGCTGGCGGATGAACCGACCGCCAATCTCGACTCGCATAACGCAGACGAGCTCATGGAACTCTTTGTCGAGCTCAACCGGCATCACAATACGACTTTCGTCATAGCAACGCATGATCAACGCGTAATGGCTTACGCCAAACGGCTGATCAGGATGCTCGACGGGCGCATCGTCGATGACATTCAACAGCAAGCTGCTTAGCAAAACAGCGTTCCTGGCTGTCTTCCTATGTTGCAATGCGTCCGCGGTCGATGAAACGAATATCGATATCGGCGGGCATACGAAGGCACGCATCATCGGACAGGCGTTTCCGAACGAAAGTATCTTCCATGACCTGACAGGTTCGACATCATTCGATGTGGAGGCGGACCTGCGCGTCAATCTCCACGCGGACAAAGGACCCTGGTCATTCAATACGTCCTATCAGCTGATTGCGATGCATGGCGAGCGGGTTGAATACGGGCGCCGGAATACCGGACTTTTTTTCAGTCGTTTCCCGGACGACCAGAGCCGCCTCTTCGATCTGACCAGCGTCATAGACGACGACAACAGGTCCGCCGCCCTGCACCGTCTGGACCGGGTGTGGCTCGGCTATGCGAATGAAAAGACCGTGTTCCGCTTCGGCCGGCAAGCGGTTTCATGGGGCAATGGCCTTATCTTTTCACCGATGGACATCGTGAACCCATTTGACCCGACGGCGATCGATACCGAGTACAAGACCGGCGACGACATGGCGTATGCGCAATACCTGCGGGACAACGGCGATGATATTCAGGCCGCCGCCGTCTTGCGGCGCAACCCGGCAACAGGCGACGTCGAAAGCGACCAGGGCACGCTGGCGATCAAGTATCACGGCATCGGCAGTGGCGCCGAGTTCGACGTTCTCGTCGCCGTGAATCACGACGACACGACCATCGGCATCGGCGGTAACAGGAATATCGGCGGCGCGATTCTGAGGGCCGACCTCGTCGTGGCTGACACGAGGTCCAAAACGACGACCCAGCTCGTAACCAACCTGAGCTATTCATGGACCTGGGCCGGCAGGAACGTGAGCGGCGCGCTCGAGTACTACTACAACGGATTCGGTCAGAACGACGGCAGCTATGACCTCCAGAGCGTTGCCGCAAATCCTGAACTGCTGGAGCGTCTCGCGAGGGGAGAGCTGTACTCGATCGGGCGCCACTACCTGGCAGGCAGCCTGCTGATCGAGATGACGCCGCTGTGGCTGCTGACGCCGATCGTATTCCTGAACCTCGAGGATCAAAGCGCGCTCGTGCAGCTGGTCACTCAGAACAACCTGCAGGAAAACCTGGCATTTCTGGGCAGCCTCAATATTCCGATCGGCCCGAGAGGTACCGAGTACGGCGGCTTCGAATCGTCGATAGCCAACCGATACGTCTCGAGCGATCTCAGCATATTCGCCCAGCTCGCCTGGTATTTTTAGAAAAAAGAATTAAGGGGACAGTACACTTATTTCTCTGAAATAAGTGT
>JBHIDG010000494.1:0-2140 GCA_046760025.1 Woeseia sp.
ATGGGTCAGATCCTGGAGATCGTGTTCTTCCTGCAGTCCATTCAGGACGAATGACCCGTCAGCAGGCATCGCGAACCTGTGTATGATGAGCGGCCGGGCGTGCCGCGCGATCAATCATTTCAGGAGACGACGATGCGCTTCAGCAGCAAGCAGATCCATGCCGGCGTTACGCCGGACCCGGTTACCGGCGCGATTCTGACGCCGATCTATCAGTCCACGACCTATGTCCAGGCCTCGGTCGATGAGTATCTCGATAAGGGCTATTCGTACTCACGCACGGCCAACCCGACCGTGCGCGCGCTGGAGCTGAAGCTGGCGCAACTGGAAGGTGGTGCCGACTGCACCTGTTTCACCAGCGGCATCGCCGCGATTCACGGCCTCATGCTGGCGTTTCTCAATGCCGGCGAGCACGCGATCGTGTCCGACGTCGCCTACGGCGGCACCTACCGCATGTGTACGCAGGTTCTCAATCGCTTCGGTATCGACTTCACATTTGCGAACACGGCCGATTCGGACTCGGTCCGGGAGAGCGTCCGGGACAATACCGCCCTAATTCTTACCGAGACGCCGGCGAACCCGACCATGAAGCTGTCCGACATCGCGGCGATATCGGAAGTCGCCAGGGCCGCCGGCGTCGCACATGCCGTCGATAACACCTTCCTGACGCCGTATTACCAGCGCGTGCTGGATCTGGGTGCGGACCTCTCCATCCACAGTACCACCAAGTACCTGGACGGGCACAACGCGACCGTCGGCGGCGCCGTGATCGCGAAGACGGCGGAACACGATGACATGATGCGCTTCATTCAGAACAACACCGGCTCAATCATGTCGCCCCAGGTTGCCTGGCTGACGATGCAGGGCTGCAAGACGCTATCGGTCAGGATGGACCGGCAGTCGGCCAACGCGATGGCGGTCGCCGAGTATCTCGAGGCCCACCCGAAGGTCAAGCAGGTGTGTTATCCGGGACTGCCCTCGTTTTCGCAGCACGAACTTGCAAAAAGGCAGGCGACCGGTTTTGGCGCGATGCTCTGGTTCGAAGTCAAAGGCGGGCTGGACGCCGGTAAGGCCTTGATGGATTCGATCGAATTGTGGAGCCTTGCCGAGAACCTGGGCTCGGTAGAGTCACTGATCACGCATCCGGTCACGATGACGCATGCCGCGGTCGAGGAAGCGGAGCGACAGCGAGTCGGCATCATCGATGGACTGGTCCGCTTGTCGGTCGGGCTCGAGGACGCAAACGACCTGATCGAGGCGCTCGACAAAGCACTCGAAAACGTCCCGAACTGACACCCGATCTCAAATTGCCTTCGAGAAACGACCGTCGTGCAGGTCATCGGCAAGATGGCGGTCGAAGGTCATCGCGATGCTGCGAAGGAGCAGCCGGCCCTTCGGTGTGATCTGGATGCCCTCGGGTCCGAGCAGCACCAGCCCGTCGTCGGCCAGCGGCGCGAGCCGTGCCACCTCGACAGCGAAGTACCGTACGAAGTCGATATGGTTTTTGCTGTCGAAGTCCGCGTACACGAGCTGGTCGTGGCACATCAGCTCCTGGATGACCTTCGCCCGTAGCTGATCGTCCGCATCGACGGCGATTCCGCGCCTTATCGGCAAGCGGCCCGCGCCGATCAGGGAACCGTATTCCCTCGTGGTCGTCGCGTTCTGGGCATAGGTGTTGCCGATGATGCCGATAGCGCTCACACCCAGACCGATCAGGTCGCAGTCCCTGTGCGTCGAGTAGCCCTGGAAATTCCGCTGCAGGGTTCCGTTCTGCTGGGCCCTGACCAGTTCGTCTTCGGGCAGCGCGAAGTGATCCATGCCGATGTACAGGTAGCCGGCATCGGTGAGTTTTTCAATCGTGTGGTGCAGGATTTTCAGCTTGGTTGCCGGTAGGGGCAGGTCCTGCTCCCGGATCATTCGCTGGCCCTTGAATCGGTCGGGCAGATGCGCGTAGTTATAAACAGCCAGCCGGTCGGGCCGCATCGCGATGACCTGATCGAGAGTTTGATCAAAACTGCCCACCGTCTGATGTGGCAGGCCGTATATCAGGTCGAACGAGATCGAGTCGAAGCCATCCGACCTTGCCTGGTCTACCAGCGCAGTGACTTCTACCGCCGTTTGTATGCGGTTGACGGCTTTTTGA
>JBHIDG010000495.1:0-2136 GCA_046760025.1 Woeseia sp.
ACGCCGGGTTCTGAAGTGGCGGGGGGCGGGGCGACCCGCCTCCCGACCATAACTATGCGGACCGCAGATCTTAAACCTCATCCTGCGGCGAACTGCTCATCCAAGAAAGGGACGACCGCACGGAAGCGATCAAACAACAGGTACATGGCCAGCCGGTTGAGCTTCTCTCCCAAGTCTGTAGACGTGCGCAGGTCGAGAGTATTCGTCGCACAGAACGGCCGCGGCAACGCGTCGAGGTCACCGGCGCGCAATATCGGAACCGTCTCGATTCGTTTCGCCGCGCCCAACTGAAGCGACAGCTGGAATTCGTCAAACACCCATTGTGAATCAGGCTTATCGGGCGGCACGTCAGGCCGGGGACCGTGGCCGATGCCGGCCAGGTAGGTCGGCGTAAATATCGGAATGAACGCATGGCAGCATTGCATGCGCTGAATAAAAGCCATGATCGCCGCCGTCGTGCTCGTGAGATGCCTACCTCGATAATGGTCGTAGTCATACACTACAGCTATGTTGCGAACCCGCAGCCACGTTGCTAGCTGGATCACCCATTTCTTGTGGGCGACCGATTCGTGAGCGTATGACAAGAATACCCTCGGACACAGAATCATGGGCTTTGTGTGGTCCTTATATCGTTCCCACGCCACGCAAATGATTGCTGCGCAATCGGTACATAACCTCGCGACTCCTTCTCCCCTAAGAATTGCACCGCCGCGCCGCTGTCCACAGAACTGGCAGGGCTTCTCGCAGCCTTGGGACAGTTCCCTCCTTCTCACGGTCGCGCTCACAAAAGAGCGCACGCAGCTTTCGCAGGCCACTATTTTGCGAACATTGCTGAGGCCACCGATGAGGTCTGACGCCACCGGGCAGGTGACAGACCTGACGCCGGTCGCCAATGTTTCACGGCAAAAGGCACACTGTCTACTCTGAGTCATGCCGAGAAGCAGACTGTTTAAGTGAACTCCCGCATTTCGACCGGTGTGTCCGGCGAGCATCTGCTTCGTGATCCTGAATGTCGCATAACGTCTTCATCGAAGCGCCAGATGATGCGCCAGTTGCCGGTAACACGAACGGACCAGAAGCCGTCAAACTCGCCTTTCAGGGGATGAAGGTGCAATCCGGGTACATCCATCCCTTTGTTAGGCGGCTCAACTTATGTGTCCATTAGTATCGCGACAAGTAGACTTTCTTGTAATCGACGCGATGCATAGGGGCCGAAGGGAAGGGAGCCGTCCGATCCGTTGCACCGCTGTAGAGCGCCCTTTGCGCTATCTCCAAAGCGTCATAGAAAGCGTGCGCATCGACGAGCTCTATTCGATATCCTTTCTGGCCTGCGACGGTAGCGGTCCTCTTCGCCCCGCGAGTGTAATCAGAGGTGGTCAGGAATATCCCGGACGTCATATCCTTCAATAGGAGCGCACCGGTAAAAGCACGGATTTGCTCCGCCTCTATCTTGTCTTTGTACCTTTTCACCTGCACGCCGACTAGGCTGTCGTTCGGGCCCTCCATCACGATGTCGATGCCGCCGTCATTTGAGCGACCGGTGACGCGGACATTCTTGTAGCCGATGTCACGATATACGCTTGCCACGACTTGCTCGAAGACGGCCGGATTTGCTTCCTTCCGACGTTCGTATCGTACATTTAGATAGTGACGGATTTCGTCAACCGTGTGCGACGAATCCAATAGTTCAAGTTCCTTGAGGGTTCCGATAGCTCCCGAAACATTCGTAAACGCGTAGGCTCCGGCGTTGTCCCGACCATGCGCATCCTCTCGGACCATCCACCAACCGCACGCCGGACAAAAGTGAACGTACCGTTCCGTCCGGCGCTCTATGTCGTCACTGGAGTCCCAGTGATGAGAGCACAACATCGAGACGTGACAAAACTCGCACAAACGTGGACGACTCCGAACGATTTGCTCGGTGGCTGTCTTGTCCTGCGATTCAGAGTAGGTCCAGATGCCCATCGCGCTCGGTATCTCCAATCAATTGCACGCGTAGCGATAGGGAGCGCTAACGTCTCGCGCCGCCTAACGAATAGGATTGTGTCCGGAGTGCTGAAAGATAAGCAGGCCGGCGCTGGCTTGCACAAGCTTGGCCAGCATTCCGGACACAATCCGGTTGAACTGAGCCGCTGG
>JBHIDG010000496.1:0-2128 GCA_046760025.1 Woeseia sp.
CCAGCGGATGGCCATCGCCCGCAAGAACAAGGGGCGGTTTTCATCCTGCGCCAGCTTCTCGAGGAATTCCGGCATCAACGGACCCTTCGGACGCGAATTCTGCATGATCTGCATGGTCGCGAGCCAGGTCTCGAAGAAGGCCTTGTTGAGGTCGGGCTTCGATGCTGCCGTATCGATTCTGTCCGCCAACAAGCGCAGCTCCTCTTCTCCCGCCCAGACCATCGCCATCCTCGCCACCTCGAGGTCCGGATCCGCCAGCCGTGGCCCGATCAGGGAAGCCGGGTTCTCCACATCCGCGCGACGGAGGGCAAGAAGGGCGCCCAACCGAATCTTCCCGTCTTCATGCTCCAGATCCCGGATGACCTTGTCGCGGAAGACCGGTCGGCTCAACGCGGTAACCGCTGCGTTGCGGATAAAAGGATCGTCGTCTTTTAGTGCCTGCTGCAAAGTCGGGAGCTCGTCGGCCTGCGCTGCATCCGTCAGGCCGAGCATTCGTGCCTGCCCCGCGGTCGGTTTCTGCGGCGCGTAGGGCGGGCGCGGGGTCATGGTTGGTACGCCCGGCGTGGTCGAAATCCTCCAGATGCGCCCGCGCAGATGGGTCGTGTAGTCGATCAGCATCCAATCGCTGATATAGATCGAGCCGTCCACTGGGCTGACCGCCATGCCGGACGGACGGAATCGTGACTCCTTCTCGTCGTGACCGAGACCTTTCAGGAAGATCTCCCGTGACGCCCTGAGTGAAGCGCCGGCCGGCCTCGGCCGATAGAGCGTCAGGTTGTGCTCGCCCCAGCTCGCTCCGATCATGGCGTCGCGATAGTCCGGCGGCAATGCCGCCCGATTGGCATCGATCACGGCCGTCGGTGCCTCGCCGATCTCGTCGATCATCGGCAGGGTTCCCGGCAGTTCCCCGTTCCACGACTGATACGGATGCAGGCCGTAACGGCCGTAGGTTCGTTTGAAGCCGTAGTCTCCGCCCGCGACGATGTGCAGGAGCCGATTCGGTCCTCGATGATCCGGATCGTTGTCGATGGCGATCAATCGGCCGTGGCGATCGAACGTCATACTGAACGGATTCCAGAAACCCCAGGCGACCCGCTCCAGGCTGGTGCCGTCCCGCTGGCAACGGGCAATGATGCCACCCCAATAGGGACCGACGACCAGCCGTCGCCCGTCCGAGCCAATCCAATCATCACTCGTCGTGCCTGTCCCGACATACAACCAGCCGTCGTTGGAGAAGGCTATTGCCATCATTTGCCCGTGCGGGTTGCCGCGCTTCTCGTAGGGATCGAGATGCAGGACTCGGGTACGAGCTTCGGCACGTCCGTCACCATCATCGTCGTGCAGTCTCAGCACCTCTCGCGTGCAGACGACATAGAGGTCGCCGTTGGGGGCGATGCCCAGGCTTTGCGCCTGGTAGATTCCATCGGCAAAGACACTTCTCTCGGCGAAGCGTCCGTCCAGACGGCTACCCTTGAATACCTTGATGAGGTCGCCATCCGGTCCCGGATACTCGGACGGTGGAGAGTGGGTATGTGACTCGATGACGTAAAGGCGGCCCCGCACGTCGACCACGCAGGAGATCGGCGTGACGATGTCGGGATCGGCGGCATACAGCGTGATCCTCAGCCTGTCGTCACTCAGCTGCGGAACCTTCACCGAGCCACCGGTTGCTGTCAGACATGTGAAAAAAAGAGGAGGGAAGAAGCACGAGATATAACGCATGGTCAGCACGGTAGCAGAACAGACTCCACCTGTCGAGGCTCTCGGCCCTGTCCTGTCCGTCGATGGGGTCGAAGCAGGTGGCTCAGTTCCTGGCCGATCTGGGCGTGACGAAGACGCATTCGAGGCCACACGTCTTCAACGACAACCCGTACTCCGAAGCCCAGTTCAAGACCTTGAAGTACCGTCCGGAGTTTCCCGAACGCTTCGGCTCACTCGAAGGCACGAGATCGTTTTGCCGAGAGTTCTTCCGCTGGTACAACATACGCTGCTGGCGACGATTCAGCCAGCCCGCGAGCATGTTGACGAAGAGGATGAAGGCCTGATTGGGACGATTCATGGCCCTGCGAAGCGACGCGCAAGACCAGATCGCGGCAAGCGTTGCGAGGTCGATCCTATTTGTGCACCC
>JBHIDG010000497.1:0-2119 GCA_046760025.1 Woeseia sp.
GGCGAGGTCAGGGCGACCAGCCGCAGCCTCGACGTCAAGGGGCCGTCGCCCGAAGAGCCGTAGGCCGTGAACTCATAAAAGAGATTCCCCGAGCGGCGCAAAAAAATGGAGAGGAATCTGATGCGCCCAGCCGGCGTGAAGCAAGTTTTCGAGGAAAGGGCTCCGCCGCCATCAACGCGCCGTCTGAGGTTACCAAGCAGCCCTCCCGCCGTTCTTCTGACTGTCTACTTGTTGATCGGCCTTATGCCTCTGGCATTGGCCTATATGCAGGACCTTCCACGTCGCAGTTTCAGCGACGAGCTCTCCTCCGCTCTGGCTATGGTCGCCTTCGCCATGCTGTTGATGGAATTCGTACTTTCGGGTCGCTTCAAGAGCGTATCGGGTTCGACTGGTATCGACCTCACGATGCGCTTTCATCAATTGATCGCTCAATCGTCAACGGCCTTCATCCTGATCCACCCTTTCCTATACGTTACTCCGTTGAAGCATCCGTTGCCTTGGGATACCAGCGGACAATTAACCTTGGGTCTCAGTACTGCGTCCATTTTTACTGGTCTTCTCGGATGGGTGCTGCTCGCTCCCTTGGTCCTATTTGCTATCTTCCGCGATCAGTTGCCCTATCGCTACGAGACTTGGCGTCTGTCGCACGGTCTCGGAGCCGCGCTGATCGCCGCTATGGGCACGTACCATGCGATCGACGCCGGACGGTACAGCGGACACCCGCAACTCACAGCATACTGGCTTGGCATGCTCGGTCTGGCTGTATTTACGCTGTTGTACGTCTATGTCATCACGTCGCTGCGACAACTACGTCATCCTTACCGAGTCGTGTCCGTGAAAAAGGTCGCGCTCAAGACCTGGGGCCTCATCATCGAACCAAAGTCTGGCGAGGCCATGGCGTTTGAAGCGGGTCAATTTTGTTGGCTTACCCTGAACCGCTCCCCCTTTGCCGTCACCGAGCACCCATTCTCAATCAGTTCGTGTCCGGCCGATCGACCGTCCATCGGTTTCACGATTAAGGAGGCAGGGGATTTTACCAACGATATCGGGTCGATTCCGGTTGGAGCCCGCGCCTATATTGATGGCGGGCATGGTAGTCTGACGTTAGCGGGCAGGTCAGGCATCGGCGTAGCCTTCATAGTCGGTAGCGTTGGGCTTGCGCCGATCATGAGCATCCTTCGTCAGCTTCGGGCCGAACACGACAGCCGGCCCCTGAAGCTCGTCTACGGAAACCGTCTTTTTGAGCAGATCATGTATCAAAGCGAACTCGACGAGATGAAGGATATGTTGGACATCGAAATTCACCATGTCCTCTCCGAGCCGCCGCGTAATTGGTCCGGCGCTGTGGGTCAGCTGGACGATACCGTTTTGCGAAGATGTCTCAGTTTCGAGGGACATACGCGCTGGCTTTATGTCGTCTGCGGACCGGCGCCAATGATCGACAGTGTGGAAAGCAGCCTCGAAGGGCTCGGCGTGCCGCTCGGGCGAATCGTTTCTGAGAAGTTCAGCTACGATTGATAGGTGATACAAATGCGACACCGGTTGACGCTGGCGATCTTTTGGGGAGTCACGATGGTGACCTTAGCCGCAGCACTCGCCTTCGCCCTGCGTTGAGAGACCACAGCTAGGCTTCAAGTTCCGATTCAACCGCTCTGCCAATGGCTTGCGGGGCCGCTTTTTGACCATCGGATCACCGTGAACTAAGCGCGCTTTCGCTCTGTCTCCTGAAAACGGTGGTGTTCTTGACAGAAGCCGCGTGACAGTAGATAGGGGCTACTCGTGTACGGGGGCAGGATTTGAACCTGCGACAGCCAAACTCGTGAACGTGCGTCTCTACCCCTGAGTAGCACCGCCGAGAGGGTAAAACGGCATCCAGTTCGCGGCTTCACCCGGCCGTGGCGGCTTTCCTCACTACATGTCTGCTTTGTCATCCCAAACCTGACGAACCAACGCGATGACCGATATGACGGCTCTGGGTCCAGGCTGTGTCAAAACGTCGAAGAATCGCCCGAAATGTGATTTCGGCCCATTCGTTGAAATTTCGGTGTTAATGAAATCAATAACTTAGCAGGCTGCAATTTTTAGAAATTAGGCAGATTTACTCCAACAACAGAATTGA
>JBHIDG010000498.1:0-2105 GCA_046760025.1 Woeseia sp.
GGGCCGTGCGCTTCTTGTTTCTGACGTAGACCTCACTGGCCGGATCTTCTCCGACGATCACCACGGCGAGGCCCGGTTGGATGCCGTGCGTGCTGAGGAGTTCCGCCGCGGATTCGGCGATCTCAGCGGTGAGTCGAGCGGCCCTTGCCTTACCGTCGATCCGCACAGCGCTTGCCATAAGCCCCGTTCCTCATACATAAATAACCGCCGAAACAGGCGGTTGGGGCGCAGATAGTAACCCCTGGAGCTCCTGTCAGTAAACATTGCAGCTGAAACAACCCTGTCTGATATCGGAGACACATTTATCGGTAGTAAATATTCAGTCGGGTGCTAACATGATGTCGCTGAAGGAGGGCGAATGATGGTCGATCGAATAGATTCACGGACGTCCGTGGCACTCAAACAATGGCCAATCGCATTGCTCCGCATCTACGCAGGAGCATTCTTCGTGTACAACGGCGTCGGGAAGTTGCGTCACGAAGATTTTGCCGCTGCTTTGTCGGGATTTCTGAATTCTCAGCTCGAGCAGGGCTTTTCCTTCTATCGCCCATTCATCGAGTCGGCTGTCCTGCCCAACATACAGATGTTTGCGGCCCTGGTTTCGTGGGGCGAGTTGCTGATTGGTCTCGCTCTGATCGTCGGGCTCGCGACACGATACGCGGCGTTCGTCGGCGCGTTCATGGTATTAAATTTCTGGTTTGCCAAGGGACTGCCAGTACTCGCCGGTGCGAATCACGATGTCGCGTGGTTAGTGGTTCTGATCGCGCTCGGCTTTATTCCTGCCGGGAAAATTGCGGGGCTGGATGACGGGCTGTCGGACCGGCTACCGTTTCTACGCTGAGGCGGCCTGTATAAGTCAAGGTGGCCGAACCGTGGCTCGAACGCTGGGAGCAGGGTCGAATCGGCTGGCATGAGCCGGAAGGAAACGCAAACCTCAAGCGATACTGGCCCTGCCTCGGCGAGGGCAGCCGGGTGCTGGTTCCGCTCTGCGGAAAAGCGCACGACATGATCTGGCTCGCAGATCGTGGTCTTCATGTGACCGGAGTAGAGCTGTCACCAATCGCCGTCGAAGCGTTCTTTGTTGAAAATGATCTCGAGTGCGGGGCCCGTAGCGATGGACATCTGGCTCGCTACCGCGCGAATTCCCGTCCGATAACGATTTATTGCGGCGACTACTTCAGATTCAGGTCGGAGCCGTTCGATGCTTTATATGATCGGGGGGCGCTGGTCGCCGTGCCGGCCGATGAACGCCCCCGTTACGTTGCGCATACAAATTCGCTGTTAAGACAAGACGCATACCGGATGGTCATTACGCTCGAGTACGTTCAGTCGCAAGCCGACGGCCCGCCATATGCCGTGATGCCGGACGAGCTGCGTGCCTACTGGAATGACCTCGAGCTTTGCAGCCGTCACAACGACATCGATAACTGCCCGCCGAAATTCAAGGCAGCCGGCTTGACGGAAGTCTTCGAGGCTGCGTGGTCGTCGGTTCTATAGAGTCAGTCTGGCGGGAGTCCAGCGTTCCTCCCGTCGTGATACCCGGCCGGCAACGTCTTCCGTGTCGTAGCTCATCGGCTCGGTGGCGGCGAGATTGTCGGGTGTCTCGGCCAGCGCATGGGTGTTGATAATGCCGAATTCGCCGTGACCGGTATCTATCAGCGCGCCGATATAGACGCCGCAGCGTCGGCAGAGCAGGAAGTCAGCGGTCTTGAGCCCGAAGCGGTAGCGGACCAGGAGATCCGCCTTATCGGCGGTGAATTCGATCAAACCGGCCGGGTCGGAGGTGCTCAGGGCGTCGTGCGCCCGGCAAAAACTGCACTGACAGGCCCTGATCGACCAGTTCTCCGGAGCAGTGTCCGTCCGGTAACGAAAACCGATGCCTCCGCAGTGACAACTTCCCGTGAATTTCATGCTTGAGAAACCTCAATCTTCGGGCGGCGCTTGTTTAGGCCGTGTATAAAGACCACAGGGGCCATCGCCGCGACGATATGTTTGAGCGAGTGCCCGCTGATTAGTTCGCCGAATTCGAACACCGCAGCGTCGAAGTACTCGAACAGCTTGGAGAGCGCGTAAAGGAGTATGACAACCCAAAGGAATGTAGCGCT
>JBHIDG010000499.1:0-2103 GCA_046760025.1 Woeseia sp.
AGTCTTCCGATGCCCTTGATCTGGACGTCGGCGAGAGTAGCGACGATGAGGACGAGGTTCCGACCGAGAGGCTGGCCCCGGAAGATGTCTCCGGCGACCTGCATGACGCCCGGACCATGACGGAGGTCGGCACCAAGCTCGATCTCGCGCGTGCCTACGTCGATATGGGGGATCCAGGGGGCGCCCGCAGCATCCTCGAGGAAGTTCTGGACGAAGGCGATGACAGCCAGAAGCAGCAGGCGCGGCAATTGCTCGATTCGCTACCCGGATAATAGACACACTCCCTGGAAATCAACGCATTGCGCTCGGCCTCGAGTACGACGGCACGTCCTATAACGGCTGGCAAAGCCAGCGTCATGGTGTCGGCATCCAGACGGTCGTCGAGGATGCGTTATCGAAAGTCGCAAATGAGCCGGTCGAGGCGACATGCGCCGGCAGGACGGATGCGGGCGTGCATGCACTGGCTCAAGTCGTTCACTTCGACAGCACAGCCCGACGCACGATGCGTGGCTGGGTGCTGGGCGCCAACAGCAATCTCCCCGACGATGTCAACGCGCTCTGGGCGAGAGTCGTCGTCGACGAGTTTCATGCACGATTCTCGGCGACATCGCGCACCTACCGCTATCTTGTCCTGAACAGGCTTGTTCGCTCATCGCTCTATAGACGCCGTGCATGGTGGATTCATCAGCCGCTCGACGAAAGAGAAATGCAGATCGCGGCAGACAGCCTGCTCGGTGAGCATGATTTCTCGGCTTTCAGGGCCGCCGGATGCCAGGCATCGACACCGGTGTGCACGATAAGCGGCTTGCGGGTCCGCCGTGACGGCGACTGGATCAGCCTCGAGGTAACAGCCAACGCGTTTCTGCAGCACATGGTCCGCAATATCGCAGGGCTGCTGGTCAGCATCGGGCAGGGCGCGAATAGTCCCGAATGGGCGGGGCGAGTGCTCGAGGATCTGGACAGGACCAAGGCTGGGGTTGCCGCGCCCGCACATGGTCTGACCCTGATCAATATCGACTATCCCGAACACTATGGCTTACCGCCAGCGGGGAGCGGACGGACCCCCTTTTCGTCTATGATGCCGAACTATGAGCTGGTTTGAGAAACTGATGCCGTCGAGAATAAGCACGGAGAAGCGAAAGCGCTCGGTGCCGGAAGGCGTGTGGATCAAGTGCCCGGAATGTGATGCGCAGCTGTATCGAACGGAGCTCGAACGAAATCTTTATGTTTGCCCGAAATGTGATCATCACATGCGAATCGGTGCGCGACGCCGTCTCGATTTTTTTCTGGATCCCGACTCACAATTGGAAATCGCCGCGACACTCGAGCCGCAGGATCCCCTGCGCTTCAGGGACAGCAAAAAATACAGGGACCGTATTTCACAGGCGCAGAAGACGACCGGCGAAAAGGACGCGATCGTTGCGGTGACCGGTACACTGCTCGGCAGGCCTGTCGTCGTCTGTGCATTCGAGTTTTCATTCATGGGTGGCTCGATGGGTTCCGTCGTCGGTGAGCGATTCTGCAGGGCGGCGGGGCACAGCGCCGAGAACAGGATGCCCCTGATTTCGTTTTCAGCGAGCGGCGGTGCCCGCATGCAGGAAGCGCTTTTTTCGCTGCTGCAAATGGCGAAAACATCGGCGGCGCTGGCGGCGCTCGGCGAAAAACGTGTTCCGTTTGTCTCCGTGTTGACGGATCCCACGACCGGCGGTGTCTCCGCAAGTCTCGCCATGCTCGGCGATGTCAACATCGCCGAGCCGAAGGCCTTGATCGGATTTGCCGGCCCACGGGTCATCGAGCAAACGGTTCGTCAGAAACTGCCTGAGGGCTTTCAGCGAAGCGAGTTCCTGCTCGATCATGGCGCGGTCGACATGATCATCGACCGTCGTCAACTGCGCGAGCAGGTATCTGATTTGCTTGCGAAATTCGAGCATCGCCTGCAGCCGGCCACATTGCCGGGCTAGACGAAAACACGGCTTGATCGACATGGACCAGCCCGGTTCATCCCGCTCCGGTTTCGATTCGTTGGATGCCTGGCTTGCCTGGCTGGATAAATTGTCTCCCATCGAGATCGAACTCGGACTCGACCGGGTACTTACCGTGCTC
>JBHIDG010000500.1:0-2096 GCA_046760025.1 Woeseia sp.
TACCGGAAGACCTGACCAGCAAGGTCTGGGGCTGGGTCAAGAAGGAACAGCTCGATCAGAGCCAGATTCAGACGCTCTACCAGGGCTCCGCGCTCGGTCAGATCCTGGCCGCCGGCCTGATCAACCGCGACTGCGAGCGGTCTGTCATGAAAGACAGTATCGAGGATACCGGTCGTCATGTCGTGCATGAGCTGGAGCGATACCTGGACACCCTGGGCACTGTCGCGGCAATCTCGCCGTTGCTGGGACTGCTGGGCACCGTCATCGGCATGGTCAAGGTATTTACGGCAATCACGACGCACGGCGTCGGCAACCCGACCGTCCTGGCAGGCGGCATCGCCGAAGCTTTGATTACGACCGCCGCAGGCCTGACCGTCGCGATTCCCGCACTGATCGGTTATCGCTATTACCGCAGTCGGGTCGATGCGCTGGTCGTCAGCATGGAGAAGGAAGCGATCAAACTTGTCGAGGCACTGCATCGCCGTCAGGAATCGTCGAGCAGCAAGAAGAAGAAATGAATCGAAAGAAAAGATGAACCTGAACGTTCGACAGCGCGCGGAACCCGAAGTCAACCTCACATCGTTAATTGACGTCGTGCTGTTGTTACTGATTTTCTTCATGGTCTCCACGAGTTTCGTCAAGCAGTCACAAATCGCGATCCGCCTCCCCGAAGCCGAGAGCGCAGCGATCGTCGAGGAAATTCCCGATCAACTCGACATCATGATCACGGAGCAGGGCACATACCTGATCAATGGGCGTGAACTGGTCAACAGCCGTCCCGAGACAATCAGAAACGCACTGCAGAAACTCTCGGGCGGCAATACCAGCTTGCCGCTGACTATCAGCGCGGACGCGAACGCCAGGCATCAGCATGTCGTGACCGCGATGGATGTCGCCGGCAAGCTCGGGTTCGTGCAAATCAGTATCGCCACAGTCAACGATCCAACTGAGTAGCCCGAATGTTGCATGAGATCGCCCGAGTCGTTGAGCACGAATGTTTGATTACGGCCCCGTGGATGTCGAAATGATGACACTCGGTACATTGCGTAGGCTGTCCGGTTTGTGGCCGGATCTCGTCGCGCCTGACTGGCTCTTCCCTCGAGCCATAGCCCGCTATGGCTCTCGGTCCAGGGCTGCGTCAGTCGCAACGATCTCTCGTCCACAATCCGAGGCTCTCATGCAACATTCGGGCCTGTGATCGCAAGACTCGATCCGCATCTCGTGGAGGTGTACCGGCGTCTGTGGCGGTACGTCGTGCCGTACTGGGCAACGGGCATAGTTGCGATCGTGGCAATGGCCGCCGCGGCGGGCGTGGAGGCGACACTGATCATCCTCCTGAAACCGCTGACCGATCAGACGCTTGTCGAACACAATCTCGAGACGGCCCGATGGATGCCCTGGGCGTTCATCGGTATTTTCATTCTCAGGGGTCTCGCCGGGTTTACGTCTGAATATTTCCTGGGCCGGATCGGCCGCGCCGTGATCAGCGTATTGCGTCGCGACGTATTCGACAAGTTTCTTATTCTGCCGACACGCTTTTTCGAAACTCATTCGACCGGTCCGTTGTTATCGCGCATAACCTACAACGCCGAAATGGTCGCCGAGGCCGGGGCAAATGTGGTTACGGTCATGGTACGAGACCTGTTGACCGTGCTCGCATGCGTCGGCGTCATGCTGTGGCACAGTGTCCGGTTGACGGCGTTTGTCGCGATCGTAGTGCCGCTGATCACGATTTGTGTTCGCATACTCAGCCGCGCCTTCAGGCGTTACAGCGGGCGCATTCAGGACTCGATCGGCGACGTTACCCGCGTCTCCGAAGAGGTCGTCACGGGTATTCGGGTCGTCAAGGTCTTCGGCGGCCACGACTACGAAAAGGGCCGCATTGTCGACGCCGACGAAAAAAACCGAATGCAGAACATGAAACTCATCGGTGCACGCGCACTCGGGGTTGCCGTGACACAGGTGTTGTTCGCATTCGGTATCGCCGGTGTCATTTATGTCTCGTCCAGGGAAGCGGCGATGGGCCAGTTGAGTCCGGGAACGTTCATATCGTATATCGGCGCCATGATTCTGATGCTGCAGCCGCTGAGAAGGCT
>JBHIDG010000501.1:0-2092 GCA_046760025.1 Woeseia sp.
ACCTTGATGAAGATATTCCGGGGCTTGGGAGCGCTCGGGAACGAGAACTGAAGACTTGGGACCTGATGGAGAAGGCTGCACTGACAGGGGACGAAGATGCGATTGTTACGCTAGCGGGGATGTTTAATAACGGCGATCCACGACTTGGTTTCAATCCTGAGCCGGAAGTCGGTATGTGCCTTCTTGGCCTTACCGATAGCGCGGCGGACTTGGACGAAAATGGATTAGTGAAGCGCGAGTCAATATTGCGGTGTTTAGCTACACCCAGTGACAGTCCGATTGGTGGCGATCAAGTTATTCAGTGAGACAGCGAGCGTCCCCTTCTGGCCTATTCTGTTGAAAAACTCCGTCAAATAAAAGTGAGATAATGCGTTTATGTTGATTGCCGGAGATGTCCGATGATGGGCAGCAACAACAAGCCGCAAGACGAGTTTTTCTACGCGTTTAATCTCGACGATGTTGTTCCGGAGGATCACCTGCTTCGGGATATCGACCGGCTTCTTGATTTGTCCGAGCTGAGAGAGCATCTGGCACCGTACTACAGCCACACTGGTCGACCGTCGGTGGATCCCGAGCTGATGATCCGCATGCTGTTGATCGGCTACTGCCTGGGTATCCGCTCGGAACGGCAGCTCTGTTACGAGGTGAACCTGAACCTGGCATATCGCTGGTTCTGCAAGCTGGACATCGACGACGCGGTGCCGGATCACTCGACCTTCTCGAAGAACCGGCATGGTCGCTTCCGCGAAGCGGAAGCGTTCCGCTTTGTGTTCGAGCAAGTGCTGAAGCGGTGCATGGATGCGGGCCTGATCGGTGGTGAGGGCTTCGCCGTGGATGCGAGCGTGGTGAAGGCGGATGCCAGTCGGCAGAAGCATCATGAAGACGATGATGACGACTGGGGCGGCGGCAGCCGCGCCATTAATGAGTACCTTGATGCGCTGAAGGAAGACGGCTCGTCCATCCCGCCGGCGAAGAAGGTCTCGCAGACCGATCCGATGGCGCGCTGGACGGCCGCACCCGGCGGGCCAGCTTACTATGCCTACTCGACCAACTACCTGGTGGACACCGAGGCCGGCATTATCGTCGATGTGGAGGCGACCCCGGCGCTCAGAACCCCGGAGGTCTGGTCGACAAGGACCATGATCGAACGGGTCAAGGATCGCTTCGGTCTGGAGGCGAAGAAGCTCATTGGCGACACGGCCTACGGTACCGCGGAGTTCCTGGCGTGGATGGTGAACGAGAAGCAGATCGAGCCGCACGTGCCGGTATGGGAGAAAGGCGAGCGAACCGACGGCACTTTCTCTCGATCAGACTTTGTCTTTGATGAGGAGAGCGACAGCTACACTTGCCCGAACGGCAAGCATCTCTTTAGAAGCAGGCGCAACTACAAGAAGCCACGCAGCGGCGTAACCAAGGCGAACACGGTCAACTACCGGGCCAGTCAGCTCGACTGTGCTGGCTGTCCGTACAAAGAGCAATGTTGTCCCAACACGGCAGCACGCAAAGTAACGCGAAGCGTTCATGAGTCGGCGCGTGATGTCGCGCGCGCCGTTGCCAGGACACCGGCGTATCGACGTACCCGGCGACAGCGCAAGCAGGTGGAAATGCTGTTTGCACACATGAAACGCATATTAAAGATGGATCGCTTGCGATTACGTGGAATCAGCGGTGCCAGAGACGAGTTCTTGCTCACCGCGACGGCGCAAAATCTCAGGCGTATGGCGAAGTACCTGGGGACAGGTCCGCCCAAAATCCACGCAATGGCACCATCCTGACCGAAAACGAAGGAATGAACGCAAAGAAACGCCGCTAGAAAACAAAAAATCCGGCACAGCCGGATCGAATAGCTCGCATCGACAAAATCGCGACTACAATGACAGCTTCAACAACGAGTTTTTCAACAGAATAGGCCACAAGCAGACGTTCGAATAAACGAGTCCTGGGAAAAGGGCTGTATCTTGGTCAGTCTCTTAGTGATTCGGTCAGTGCAGTGTAGAGCGCATATTGAAGAGCCCAGTCAGAGTCCTTGCTGGCCACCGCCCGCGCGCTATGCAGCGCAATGACGACTTTTTCCTGCGGATTGATATAGATA
>JBHIDG010000502.1:0-2091 GCA_046760025.1 Woeseia sp.
CCGTCAGCTACTCCCTTGAGCCCGACGCGATTTTCGGCGACTTGCCGGGGTGGCAGCAGACCCTGGTCATCGCGGTGCTGGCAGCCATAGCGCTATACGCAGCCTGTCGATTCCTCGCCGTATTACTGGCCCGACGCCGGACGCAGTTCGCGCGTGACGCCAGCATCGCCGCCGGTCACGGTCTGCAAAAACTGAGCGCAAACATGAACAGGGTATTTCACGACGTGCCCTGCGGCTCGGGGGTGATCGACAACGTTATCGTCGGGCTGCATGGCGTATATGCCGTCAACGTCGTTGCCCGCAGGCCCGGAAAGGACAACCGGGTCCGGCTGGATGGCGATATTCTCGACTTTGCTCCCGGCCGTTATTCTCGTTCGCTTGCCGAATTCGGACGACGCAACAGGCAGCTGGCGCTGGAATTCGGGAAGATGCTGGGGCATGAGGTGCGGGTACGCTCCGTTGTGGCGGTGCCCGGATGGGAAATAGAGTCACAATCGAGTACCGAGCACCTGATCGTGAACGAATGTAACCTCGTCATGCTGCGTGGCTGGAAGGATCAGAACGACTATTTGATGCACGAAGAAGTCGAAGAACTTCAGGAAGCCCTGACCCAACGCTGCACGCGCTCCTAGTGATAAAAGAACCTGCGCAGTCCGCTGATTTCGAACGGCGACCATTCGCCTTCCGCCTGACTCAGTCGATCGGCTATCGCGAAGAATACGGCCGGGTTGAATCCCATTCCGAAGTGACTCATGTGAATGCCGATGTTCTCGGCCATTTCCCCGGCAGGAATGGTCGCGATTCGCCATGAGACGACCGCATCGGTCTTGCTGTAGATCGATGTAACGGGCAGGTCGGGAATCGGTTTTCGAAAATCTTCGATCCGTTCCCTGATTGCGCGATCCGAAAGACTCGTCCCTGATACGTACTCATACAAGCGCCAGACAGCGGTCGATTTCGGGTTGCCCGTCGGGCTGCCGAGAGTAATAACGGTGCGGACGAATTGCGGATTCCGGCGCGCCATCTCCCTCGCGAGCAGGCCGCCGAGACTCCAGCCGATAAGACTGACCTTTCCGCCGCTCTCGACGTACAACGCCTCGAGGCGTTGGTCGAGCATTTTCTCGATGTCCCGTTGATGGGTCACCCCGGTATTCCTGCCGAGCTTCCACCGTCTCGCGTCATAGCCCCAGCGCCTGAGGTATGCACGCATCAACGACAGGGAGGAGTCGGTCGCCAGAAGCCCCGGCAAGGTCATGACGACGTGCCCGTCGCCGCGCGCCAGGCCGGACAGGATCGGGTGTGTCGGGATCAGCGCAGTCGCCTCGGAAAGAGCCCGCGCCGCCTCGATCAGAGACAACAGCAGGGATGGCGGATTGGCATCGTCTGCCGCCGTTGCCGCCTCCGTGAGAATGGCTCGACGCTTGATCACGGTCCGAAATATACCCGATTTAATGCTGGAGAAGCCAAAACCACCTCGCAATATCACAAAGAAACAATGACTTATGGTGACAAACTTGAAGAGGCCTCAGGTCGAGGCAACCTTTCGGCCGGCTGCCCCCAGCCGCTCGGCCGCATCCCTGAACTGGGCCAGTGCCTTGTGAATGTAGGAGTCGGCCTCGGCTTGGTAGTCATCCGCAGCGGCCGACCAGACTCGATTCACGTAGCGCTCGCCCGCCGCGAAATCGCTCATGATGTCGGCATACGCCTCCAGCCCGTACAGATGCACCATACTGTCGCGAGCGTCGGCGAAGCGGCGCAGATCGTTGCGCAGCTTTTCGTCGATCGCGTGTCTGAGTTCGGTACTCGACATCGAGACCGAGTCGTTCCTGAGCTGCTCGAGGGCCCGCACGATATTGCCGAGGGACTCTCTCAGCTCGGTACGATTCGCCGACAGCACCGTTTCAGATCGGGCATGACCCCGCGCATGGGTCTTTATCAGGAATACTCCGACAATCCCGGCAATAGCGGCAGGCACAAAATAAGTCCAGTCAGTCAGTTGGGTATGCAGCGCAGTCGAATACGCCGCCGCCAGGAAGCCGCCGATCAATAACAGGTATCCCCGGGATTTCACAGTCGAGTCCTAGTCCACTC
>JBHIDG010000503.1:0-2083 GCA_046760025.1 Woeseia sp.
GCATGACATCTATCCAAACCGCCTTGTATAGGCGGTGCACAGCCTTTGGATCATGGCGTGGTAGTGCATCGGATCGCCTACCGACGGACTCGGCGGGACGGGTGCCACGCGGGTTGGCTTGTGCATGTGGGCGTAGGCTGCGGGATCTGGATGAATGGCGAGGTTGTCGTGCTCCACTGCGATCACCCCCAGCCCATCGAGGCCCTGCGAACGGCTGTCGCTGTGGCGCAAGGCCATGGATCGAAAAAGATCGACTGTGGTTCTGGCCACCTCTCTGGCGCTTGCTTTCTTTGTTCCATGGACGGTGATGTCGTCGGCGTTGCGCAGCGGTGAATAGAAATGCCCGGCAGCATTGACCGCGAGAACGGCTCCGAGGACGGTGGCCGGCTCATAGCGGTGGCCGTGGCTGGCAAAAGCCGCGAAGTCGCGAAGCCGGTTGCGTTGCGCCTTGCCGTGTTCGGTCATCACGGTCTTGAGTTCGATGGCGACCTGAATGATGGCCGGTGCGGTGAAGGTGATCGCCTGTCCTTCGGGCGGCAATTGCGGTTTGCCGGCGCAAGTGCCGAAAGCGATATCGATTACCCAGTCGTCGTAGCCGACCTGCTGGTGATGCCGGAGTTTGACGACAAGCTCACCTCGCGCCGCTTTTTCGGCCATGGCGGGGCAGTTTTCGAGCAAGTCGGCGATGATGATTTCAGAGAGAAAGTCGCTGTGCTTGGAGCTGCGCGGATGGTAGCCCTCCTTTACCAGGTGTTCTACGAAAGCATCATCAATCGACATTCTGAACGGCGTGCTCGATCCGGGGTGTAACGGGTATTCTTGTCGCTGGCGGACGGGCCGGGGCGCGATGCACGGTGACCTGTCCGGCCAGCTTTGAGTGTTTTAGCCGGGCCTCGGTTACGTCGATATAGGCCGGCTCGATATCCACGCTGATGCTGTGCCGGCCTGTTTCGAGCGCAGCCAAAGCCGTGGTGCCTGTGCCTACGAACGGATCGACGACGGTATCGCCCGCAAAGGTGAACATACGGATAAGGCGGCGCGGAATCTCGATGGGATAGGGTGCCGGATGGTCCTTGCGAAGCTGGCCGGTCACGTCGGTCCAGACCGGCGCGAACCATTTCATGTAATCTTCGGTCGGGATGAAGGAGCGGGCCTCCATCTCGGGGGTCGGTTTGCGGTAACCGGGCTTACGGAAAAACAGGATGTGCTCGATGTCGTTCTTGACGATGCCGTTGGGCAGATTCGGCTTACCGAGATACCGGGTGGAACGCGAGGCTTCGAGTTTGATATTCGCCACCTTCATCCATCTTATCGGGGTAAGACAGTCAAACCCGATCCGCCGGGCGCGCACCTGAAGGTCCGCCGATAAGGGCAGGACATAGTGGCGACCGCCGTTCCGGCGCGAAATGCATACATCGCCGACGACGCAGGCGATTCGTCCGCCGGGAACCAGAATCCGCAGACACTCGGTCCATACTTCATCCAATTCATTCAGAAAGTTGTCGTAGCAGGGGATATTGCCGAGTTGGCCGGGATGGTCCGGGTAGGTCTTCAACGAGCCGTAAGGCGGGCTCGTGCAAATGAGGTGCACGGACTCAGTCTCAATAAAGGACAGGTCCCGTGCGTCGCCCTGATGGATTTCATGCCTGGTTATGCCGACCGTCGGTTCAGCCATCGAGCCCTCTTGCCTCCATTCTTGGTCCATATAGTGCCATCTTCCAGAAAGATGACAAGATATAGCGTGCATTTTTCCACCTCATTCTTCAGCATACTACATAGGCGAGAACAAAGATAGAACATTCTTGCGGATTTTTTGCCTGCCTTCGGAGCCGCCCTTCGCCGTGCGGCCTGTAGCGGCTCGCGCGAGGCGGGGTCAGGTCTTGCATTGCCACATCATTGCGAGCGGAAATTCATCTGGCGACCTAGTTTTCCACAGACTTGTCGTTGCGCGCACCCGGGCGCGCGGTAGTCTCGGCAGCGAACGATCGCGCAGCATGGAGCAAGCCCCTGACCCCTCTCGAAAATGGGGACATTCATCTTTTTCCCGGCGGCTTACCCATCGTCTTCCTTAACCTCTTGTCAA
>JBHIDG010000504.1:0-2061 GCA_046760025.1 Woeseia sp.
GCAATCAGCACCTCGCCGGCATCGCTTTCCGTACCCCGTTCATAGACGTGCTGTAGCATCGGCTTGCCGGCGATCATGCGCAGCGGCTTGCCGGGAAGCCGCTCGGACGCGTAGCGCGCAGGTATGACGACGACGAATTCACTCATGTCTTATCCTGTGCTCCAGCTCATCGAGCCAGTCGGTCGGGCTCTCGACCTCGACAGGGACATACCAGCACCTTTCCACCTGGAGGCCACCACACTTTACGGCGTCTTTTTCGGTCATCAGGATGTCGAGTTGGTCATCGTACCGCAAATCTTTCGCTCTCAGTTTTGCGTGGTCCGGAAACGCGTGTTCGATCAATTGCATGCCGTGTGACTCGAGAAACGTAAAAAATCGTCCCGGATTGGCGATTGCCGCCAGGCCATGTACCTTCTTGCCGGCGAAGCTCGACAGCGGTACGGCCTCGTGATCGTCAAGTCGCCTGGCGGTCGTGCCCTTGAGATAGAAATCAGTTACAGCAAGTCCCTCGGGCAGGTCCTTCATAGCCCGCTCGCTTCGCATGACTGTCTTGTTCACGAGTACATGATCCACCGTGTCGAGGCGTGATACGGGCTCCCTCAGCGGTCCTGCCGGCAGCAACAGACCGTTGCCGAAGCCACGCGCACCGTCGACCACGACGATCTCGTAGTTCCGCGCCAGGCGATAGTGCTGCAGGCCGTCATCGGCGATGATCACGTCGACCCCTAAGCTGCCCAGTTTCCTGGCTGCAGCAACCCGGTTCGGATGCACAGTGACGGGACAGCCTGTGCGCCTCGCCATCAACAATGCCTCGTCACCCACGGTATCGGGATCGCTGTCGGGCGTGACCTTAATCGGGCTTCGGCCGACAGACGCACCGTAACCGCGGCTGACGATGCCGGGCTGAAAACCTCGCGCCTTGAGTTGAGATGCCAGCCAGATCGTGACCGGCGTCTTTCCAGTACCGCCGACAGTAATGTTGCCGACGACGACAACCGGTGCATCGACCTCGACGCGCCGCAGAGTGCCCCGCTCATGGAGTTTGCGGCGCGCGGCGACGAGGCCGGCGAACAGCCAGCTCAACGGCATAAAAAGCCGGTACGCGGCGGAGTCCCCGTACCAGATCCGTTGCAGGAAACTATCGGGATTCGCCACTCTCTTCATCGCTGAACTGCATGCGATACAGATTGGCGTACAGGCCATGCTGCGTAATGAGTTCGCCGTGACTTCCGGACTCGACGACACTGCCCTTGTCCAGCACGATGATTCTGTCGGCGCTCTCCACGGTCGACAGCCGATGCGCAATCACCAGCGTCGTACGATCCTGCATCAGATGCCTGAGCGCGTCCTGTATATGGCGTTCGGATTGCGTGTCGAGCGACGATGTAGCCTCGTCGAGAATGAGTACCGGCGCATCCTTCAGCAGCGCACGCCCGATCGCTATGCGTTGTCTTTGCCCGCCGGACAACAGTACCCCCCGGTCGCCCACGATGGTCTCGAGTCCGTCCGGCATGTCCTTGGCGAATTCGATGATGTGCGCCGCCTCCGCCGCCTTCAGAAGGTCGGCCCGCGAACATTCGCGGAGCTGGCCGTAGGCGAGGTTATTGGCGATCGTGTCATTGAACAGCACGACATCCTGGGTCACCAGGCTGATGTTGTCACGCAGGTTCCGGAGCTCGTATTCCTCTACCGGCGTCCCGTCGAGGAGAATCGAACCGGACTGGACGTCGTAGAAACGCGGCAGCAGACTGACCAGCGTCGACTTGCCACTGCCAGAATGGCCGACGATGGCCAGCGACTGGCCCGATTCGATCGTGAGCGACAGGTCTTTTATGACGGGTGTGTCTTCACGGCCATAAGAGAAGTCGACGTTTCTGAACTCGACGGTCCCTTCAACGCGGTCCTTTTTAAACGCACCCGAATCGACTTCTTCGGGCTCATCGATGACGGCGAACAGGCTGTGGGCTGCCGCGATGCCCCGCTGCAGTGATGCGTTGAGATTGGTCAGCCTTCTCAGCGGCTGCAGCATCAGAATCATGGCGCCGATATACGATATGAACG
>JBHIDG010000505.1:0-2056 GCA_046760025.1 Woeseia sp.
AAATGTCTACGTTCGACGCGAAGCACACATTGCTCATCACAAATTTCATCGCCTCGACGAATCGGCCCCGGGTCACGGCATAGGTCTCGCCGTCGTCGGGGACATTGCAAGGTCGTACGGTGGCGAGGTTTCCATTGGAAAATCGGCGATGGGCGAAGCGGAGACAGCGGTGACGATTACACCGCACTCCTCAGACTGAGTGCACGACTACTGATCTCGCTTAAGCGGCTTTCCCAGATCCATCAACGGCTCAATGAGGTCCAAGGGCAGCGGGAATACAATCGTGTTGGATGTCTGGCCACCGATTTCCTTCAGCGTCTGCAAATAGCGGAGTTGAAGTGCCTGCTTTTCTCCGGCGAGCGTATGTGCGGCATCCGCGAGCGTATCTGCAGCCTGTTTTTCGCCTTCGGCATGGATGACCTTCGCACGACGTGCGCGCTCTGCCTCGGCCTGCTGCGCGATAGCACGAATCATGCTCTCATCAAGATCGACGTGTTTGATTTCGACATTGGCGACTTTGATTCCCCAGTTATCCGTTCGCTGATCGAGAATGGACTGAATATCGGCATTGAGTTTGTCCCGTTCCGACAGCATGTCATCCAGTTCGTGCTGGCCCAGGACCGATCGTAACGTCGTTTGTGACAATTGACTGGTTGCTTCGAAGACATTTGCGACACGAATGATCGCCTTTTCAGGGTCGACAATGCGGAAATAGATAACCGCATTTACCTTGACGGACACGTTGTCGCGGGAGATTACGTCCTGCGTCGGCACATCCATGACGATAACGCGGAGATCCACTTTGATCATTTTTTGCAAGCCGGGGATAAGGATGATCAACCCGGGGCCCTTCACAGTCTGGAAGCGGCCGAGGAAGAATATGACGCCACGCTCATACTCTTTGAGGATCTTGATCGTGTTGTACAGGAGGACAATAACTAGTACTAAGAGCAGCCCGAGTGTTACAAATTGCATTGGAGTTTCTCTTTTGGTTTTAGGTTTGTAATTCTGTGTTTGTCGTTTCAGATTCGGAAACCGGTTCGACTTTAAGAACCAATCCCTCGAGATCGTGCACAGTCACTGGCTGATCTTTTTCTACCGGCTGTTTACTGATGGCGGCCCATTTGAAAATAGGACGGCAGGCATACCGGGCAACATACATAAGCTTACGCCCCCTGCGAAAACCATGGGCGTTTTTTTGCTGGTATCCACTCCCCTGGCCGCCGGAAAAGTCCTGATTGCTAGCTTAATTCGGCTTTTTCAAGCGACCGGGAGTGCCCGCTTTCAGCCACAAGCCGCTGCCGCGAGAAACAGCTTTGTACAAAAAATGAATGCTACACCGGGCGGCAAGCCGAATTAGTCAGCGACTGATGCAAGTGTGACCCGCTTCACTATGAGGCAGGAGAAATACTGGTAATTTCACCGAATAGGGGACGGATGCTCGGTGTGTAGACCCATCGAGGACGGATTCACCGTGACGCAGTCCCCTATCACTTCACGTCCATCTTCCTGTTGGCGGAGCTCGAACAATCACGGCCAAATCCGGTGATGACTACTGCTGCGAACCTGTTGCTGCTCATTGCCGGATCCTCCGGTCGCGGGAGGCACTCGGGTCAGAACCCGATTCTCCCATCTCGCTTGACAATGCCGAGTCGGCCGACCGGTTCGGTGCGGTTTGAGTCGTTGTCTTGCCTTGCCCGCCGATCAGTCTGTCGATCGGCAGGTAAAGCAGATTGCCGCTACCTTGCGAATCTATGAATACTTTGCTGGAATTGGCGTACACCTCTTCGATCGCCTCAATATAAAGCCTGTCCCTCGTTACGCGTGGCGCTTTATGATATTCCGTCAGCACCGCCTCGAATCTCGCCGCATCGCCGTCGGCGTCGGCTATGACACGGTCGCGGTATGCTTCGGCATCCTGCAGGACGCGAGCGGCCGTGCCACGAGCCTTCGGGATAATGTCTCTTGCGTAAGTATCGGCTTCGAGAATGAAGCGATCTCTGTCATTACGGGCTTTCTGCGTGTCGTCGACAGCTGCCTGAACCGCCTGCGGATA
>JBHIDG010000506.1:0-2055 GCA_046760025.1 Woeseia sp.
GGCTGCCTTGCAAAGCGATGCACCGCACTCTGCCCGTCTCGCCGACGTCAGCCTGTGCGTAGGCCCGCCGATCGACAGCGCGCCCTGTATGTTGCCCGGTGCGCCGCGAATCACGGTCGCAACCGCCGTGAATCCGTCTTCAAGTTCGTCGACGGTGGTGGCATAGCCGCGGCGGCGAATGTCGATTAATTCGGGCCCGAAGGAACCTTTTTTGACCAGCGTTTTCGACGTGAGCGCCTCCAGCGGCTCGGCGAGGCGCGCGAGCCCATCCTCATCGAAGGCCAGGACGGCTTTACCGGTCGACGTCGCATGCAGGGGCCACCGGGTTCCGACGTTGCCGGCGGCGGAAACGACGTGACGTCCCGTTACCTCGTCGAGGATCAGCATGCTGTCTTCGATCGGAACCTCCAGTGTCGCCGTTTCTCCGGTATCGTTTGCAAGCGACTTGAGCACGGGCCGGACGCGCCTCCTCAGATTACTGCTCGCCAGCGCCTGGACGCCGAGCGCCATCAGGACCGGGCCGAGGCTGTACCACGCCGTAACGGAATTGCGCTCGATCAGCCCCTCGCTCTGCAGCGCCTTCAGCAGACGATGGGCTGTGGTCTTGTTGAGTCCAGATGCCGCACTCAGGTCGCCCAGTGACATCTCGGACCGTTCGATCGTGAACAGTTTCAGCAGTCTGAGGGCTCGCAGTGCTGCCTGAGCGCCCTGCGGGGGATGTGGCTCCATCATGATCGTTGTGTCATATTATGAATTTGAATTTCATATTATGGCAAAAAGTCTTCGATATTACCGAGCGTCTATCAGGATCTGCCGGGTAGCATTGTAGCCCGCCATGCCCGTCACCCCGCCGTCGGGCAGCGCTGCCTGTAAGCCCGGATCGCAGGCGACCATCCTCGGGCCGTACTGCGCCAGACGCAGATCGCGGGCGACTTCCGGGCGAAGCATGCTCGCGATATAAGATGCCGTCGAGACACGGCAACCCGGCGCGAAGTCCGGGTCGATCTCCTTGGTTACAGCACAACCACCGACGATGTCCCTGCGTTCGACTATAAGCGTCTTGAGTCCCGCCCGCGCGAGATACCAGGACGCCGTGAGCCTGTTGTGGCCCGCGCCGATTACGACCGAATCGATTCGTTCATTGCCTTGCATTGGGGAAGCTTACCGAAGCACGATTGAATGCGGGCTGTGCTAACCTCGATCGATGTCCGTGTGTACGATCGAATTCGAAAAACGTGGCCCGACTGCGGAAATCCGCCTGAACCGACCCGAGAAACTCAATGCGGTCAACTCGGCGATGATCGATGAACTGAATTCAGCGCTCGACGATGTGGAGGCCGACGGGAACATCCGCGTAATCCTCTTGAGCGGAAACGGCCGGGCATATTCGGCCGGATTCGATCTGGATTTGGGCACACCCGATGAGGAAAATTCGGAAGGCGATATTATGACCCGGGAACTAAGACGCGCTTTTCAGCTCATCATGCGCTTTTGGGACTGCCCGATTCCGACCGTCGCCGCCGTTCATGGCTATTGTCTCGGCAGTTCGATGGAGATATCGGCGGTTTGCGATATTACGATCGCCGCGGAGGACTGCCGCTTCGGCGCACCTGAAGTTCGGTTCGGCAGTGGCATCCTTTGCCTCATTCTCCCCTGGATCGTTGGACTCAAGAATGCGAAAGAAATTTTGCTGCTAGGCAACACGGACATCGATGCCAAGCGCGCCCAGGAGATCGGATTGATCAATAGAGTCGTGCCCGGAGCCAAGCTGATGTCGGAAGCGCACTCGCTGGCCGACGAACTCGCACTCAACGATCCGCTTGCCGTTCGTTTGACCAAGAATGCGATCAGACGTAGTGTCGAGATTGCCGGATTGGCGCAGGCGCTGGCAGAGGCGCTCGAAACAGATATCGAAATCGAAACAACGGAGACGCCGGAGTCGAAAGCATTCAACGAAATTCTGGCTCACGACGGCCCGAAGGCAGCACTGGCCTGGCGAGCGGGCAAGGTGCCGGGCACCGACTAAATTGACTATTGCGAGGTTTAGCGGACATC
>JBHIDG010000507.1:0-2041 GCA_046760025.1 Woeseia sp.
GGTATGTCGAAAAACCAGTCCAGGCCGAGTTCAGCGACATTTTCGCTGTTGACCGCCTCCAGGGGACTGAAACGCTGCTCATCGTACGTCCGGCCATGGGTCAGCCAGTTCGAGATGTCACCGGCGGCAGCGAGCAGTCGCTCTCCTGTCACCGTCGGCGCGGCCGTTGGCTCCGGTGCATCCTGAACCGTTTCTTTTTCGCAGGCCGACAGAGCGATCAATGCCGCGAGCGGCACGAAGTTGTTGGCATTATTGTTCAAGACACGGACCCTAATAGGGAACACCGACGGCCTTGCAGAGAAACTTCATGTACGGCGTCGCGGCCTTGAACGCGGTTTCCACTTTGCGCTGAAATTTCGGGCTCAACGCGTCGTCGTGCGTCATATTCTTGACTGCAATGAAGCTCTTGCGCTTGATGTCGTCGATCATCGGGTGATCCTTGTCGAATCCGCGCGGCGGCCGGGTGAGCGACGTACCGCCCAGCCTGAAATGCCGCGTAAAAGTCTTGTCTCCTGTAGCACGTTGCCACTCGGATGACCTGTCCCTGATCCGCTCTCTGATCATTAGCAGCGGCTCGGACTCGGGCATCCACATCCCGGCACCGAGAAATACGTCGTCGGGATCGATATGCACGTAATACCCCGGTGAATGGACATTCCTCGCCTGCTCGTGACGAAACTGAATGCCGATATTCGTCTTGAATGGCAGCTTGTTTTTCGAAAACCGTGTGTCGCGATAAACGCGCATCAGCGAGCCGCCCATGCGTTTCGGTATGGCAGTGAAATGCGGCGCGATATCCTTCAGCGGGCCCTGCATGGACTGTATGAAATGCAGCGCGACATCCAGAACCTCAACTTCATATCTCGGCTTGTTCTCGTTGAACCAGTCGCGATTGTTGTTATTGCCGAGCTCCCTCAGGAATCCAATCGTTTCCGGCTTGAATCCCGCGTACCGTGCGGACGCCATCAGTCCTTACCTTCGAGCGGGTGCGGAAACATGTCCGATTCGTCCTCGTCGTCACGCGGCGCGAGGCAGGCGAAGTCCTTCTCGACCAGAATCTTAAGGTGACCTCCTTCGTCGAGCGACTCCTCGGCGGCGATCGATACCTGCTCCGTCAGCGCCCATTGCCGCACGTCGGACTCAGGCAAAGATATGGTCAATGCATTGTCAAAAAAATTCGCCGACGGCTTCGCCGCGACCGCGGTGCTTTCGACAACATAATCCAGTCCGCCGCCCCCCGGAAACGAGACCCGCGCCTCGACCCGGCCGTCCATGTTAACCGTGTCGACCTCGGTTTGGGTCAGCCTGAGACGGATCGAGTTGTCACGGATGCGGAGCTTCACCTCGACCACTTCGGCCGGCGCTTGCCGAGAAACGCGCCAATGCCTTCCGCTGCATCCTTGTCGAGCATGTTACGAACCATCGCCTCCGACGCGAGATCGTATGCGTCGCCGAGTCTGCGCTCGACCTGTGCATAAAACGCTTCTTTGCCGACGGCGATCGCGTAGTTCGACTTGTCGGCTATTTTTTCGGCGAGACGCTTCACCTCGGCGTCCAGTTCTTTCCCGGGTACGGCTTTGTTGATCAATCCGATTTGCTCGGCGCGTTTTGCGGACTGGGCTTCACCGGTCAGCAGCATTTCCATTGCATGCTTTCGGCTCAGATTTCGGCTCAGGGCGACCATTGGCGTCGAGCAGAACAGGCCCAGGTTGACGCCGGGGGTTGCGAACTCCGCCGTGTCCGACGCGATCGCAAGATCGCAGCTCGCAACAAGCTGGCAGCCGGCAGCCGTTGCAATGCCCTGTACACGCCCGATCACCGGCTTCGGACAGCGGACAATGCGTTGCATCATGTCGGAACACTGGCGCATCGTGTCCTTGTAGAACTGCCTTCCACCGTCGGCGTCGGCGCGATGATCCGTCATCTCTTTCAGGTCGTGGCCGGCACAGAACGCCGGACCGTTGGCCTGCAAGACGATGACGCGTACGTGCGGGTCCTCGCCGGCCGCCGAGATCGCTGCCGTAATTTCCGTCATCAATTC
>JBHIDG010000508.1:0-2041 GCA_046760025.1 Woeseia sp.
AGTACTGCACGGCCCAGTAATGGCCGTATACGGTGATGTCATAGAAATACTGGATCTCCCGATCGTAGTAACCGGTAGCCGCCACGAGTTGGGCAAAGCCGAGATCGGCCTCCAGGACCAGGGAATGAATATTGAATACGTCGTAATTCCACTCGTCATGGAAACGGATCGTCTGCAAATCGCCTACGAAGGGATCGTAATCGTTGTATGCACCCGTGTCCGTCGTCTGGCGCATCGAGCTGAGCGTCGCGGACCAGTTGTCATTGATGTCCCAGCGCAGCATGCCGCGCCAGCCGTAGACCTCGGAATCGTTCCAGTCCGACTCGACCTCGTCGGCATTATCGAGCGTGCCCCATTCGGCCGGAACCGAGAGGCTGGTATTGACTGAAAGCGAATCGGGCGTATGGCCGAATACGTTATCGATGAATCCGCCGTCCCTGTCGTTGAACCCGACCAGGCGTGCTGCCAACCTGTCCTCGACCAGCGGTATGTTCAAAACAAAGGAACCGCGGTAGCTCGGTTCACCCGGTGCATTGTCGCGGAGCTCACCATCGATGATGGCCTCGAACTCGTTCATGACCGGCTTGTTGGTCACGATCCGCATCGTGCCCGCCTGCGCATCGGAGCCGTACAGCGTGCCCTGCGGGCCCGACAACGCTTCTACGCGTGCGACGTCGATCGTTCGTATCTGCGGTTGCGCGCCCGTGTTGGTGACCGACATCTCGTCCAGATAGACGGATGACGTCGACTGAGCGATAAAGCCTGCGCCGGTGATTGCGCCACGGAAAACAATCGTCGCGCTACCGTTGGTGAAATTAACGACATTTACCGAGGGAATGAATCGAGCATAGTCCTCCATGCTCTTCGCGCCCATCTGTTTGAGCGTCTCGGACGTGATCGCCTGAATGGTGGCAGGAATATCCTGCACGCTCATTTCGCGCTTGGTCGCCGTTACGATGATTTCCTCGAGCGCCGCTTCCGTTACGTCATCCTGAGCGACCGCCTGGAGAGATGGATAGAGAGCAGCTGTGATTGCGCCAGCCACCGGTGTGAGTGCGAACCTGGCCTGCGTTTCCATAGTCACGAATCCCCCGGTGCTATTTGATCTGATAGCGGATAATACTTATAGACAATCGCCAATTCTAATCAGTTGGCCTGTAACTACAAGTGGTATGGCCGTTATATGCCGCCATAAGTCAAATTGCGACCAGAAAACAACATTGGCTCGCCGGAAGCGGGGCGTGACGCAACCGGAGTCGGAAAATCAACAACTTATCTTATGACTGCCGGTTATTTAGAAGGATTTCGGGCTGATCGGCGGCGGGCAGGTCCTTGAGAAGCGGTTCTAGTATCTCGATAAGTTCGCCCAGGTGACTCTCGTAATTGCGCCAGAGGTTGACCGAACTCGAGTAGATCGGGCGCCTGACCTGCTCGGAGCTGGCGGTTCTGATGGCCCGCTCGGTCTCATAAAATCGCAGGCAGGCCTCGTCGAACGGTAATCCGCAATAGTCCAGAATCCGGCGCACCTGTGTTTCGAGGTCGGCAACCACTGCCTCGTACTGGACATCCAGCACTTTGCCCGGCAATACCTTATGCCAGTGATCCATCAGCCTCCGGTACTGAAGATAGTATTCGCCGAGCTCCGTCATGTCGTAGCTGAATGCCTGTCCTTTCGCGAACAGCTGTTTATAGGTGCCGAAACAACTGTCGAGCGGATGCCGCTGGGCATTGACGATCTTTGCATTCGGGAGCGCCAGCGCTATTACGCCGACGGAGGAAAAGTTATTCGGATTTTTGTCGATAAAATGATGCTTGCCGGTGCGGACTCTCTGCGTTCGTTCTATGTAGTATTCTCCGATTCTAAGCCAGTCCGCGGGCTCGAGCTTCTCGTACGCCTCCGGAAACCTTTCTCTTTCTCTGGTTTCACGACGAGTCTGTTGAGTTACAAGGGTCAGGTCCGGCAATTCCTGCGTTCCCTCGACAATATCGTGGCTGGACAGAATCTGCTCCAGCAGCGTCGATCCCGACCGGGGCAGTCCCA
>JBHIDG010000509.1:0-2038 GCA_046760025.1 Woeseia sp.
ACGACCGTTCACGATTCAAATTGGCGATCCAAATATCATTGCGGCGGGCACCGGGATTACGACAGTCGCCGACTTTCGCCGACGCGATCTGGCCCTGGGTGGAGAGGGTGCGCCACTGCTCCCACCGTTTCATCACTGGCTCTTCTCGGACAAGGCGAAAAATCGTGTAGTCCTCAATATCGGGGGCATCGCGAACATCACCGTACTGCCGGCACGCAGCGGAAAGGTAACGGGCTTCGATACCGGACCGGGCAACACCCTGCTCGATGCCTGGATTCAGGCCAATAAAGGAGTCAAGTTTGACGAAGACGGCAACTGGGCGAAAAGCGGGACTATCTCCCCCGAGTTGCTGGAATTGCTTCTGCGAGACCCGTACTTCGCGGCGGCGCCGCCAAAGAGCACCGGGTTCGAGTACTTCAACCTGATGTGGCTCCGGCAAGCGCTCTCGGACGTCGGCGATATCGCGGAAGCCGACGTCCAGGCCACCCTGTGCGCACTCACCGCCAGGACAATTGCCGACTCGATTCACAAGTATGCGTCCGGCACCAGCGAAGTGCTCGTCTGCGGCGGCGGAATCGATAACAGCGAATTAATTCGATGGATCGCGCAGGCCCTGCCGGATGTCGAGGCGCACTCCACCGCCGAATTCGGTCTCGAACCCGACTGGGTCGAGGCCACCGCGTTTGCCTGGCTTGCCAAGCGGTGCCTGGACGGCGAGCCGGGCAACCTCCCCGACGTCACAGGGGCGGAGCGGGGCGCCATTCTCGGCGGTATCTACCCGGCCTGAAAACCGGCGCTATTTAAGAGTCCCGTAATCGAGCCATTGATATACTGGACGGCCGACCTGATCCGGATACTAGCGTGGACGCTCCTGTACTAAAGCCAGCCGATCGCTATATCAACCGCGAGCTCAGCCTGCTCGAGTTCCACCAGCGCGTCCTGGAGCAGGCCCGCGACGACAACATTCCGATACTCGAGCGGCTGCGTTTTCTTTGCATTTCCTGCACGAATCTCGATGAGTTTTTCGAGGTTCGCGTAGCCGCGCTCAAGCAAAGACTGGAGATCGGCGCGCCCGCACCCGGCCCCGACAAGATGACGCCGCAGCAATTGCTGGGTGAAATTCGCCATCGCGCGGTAAACCTGGTTCGGGATCAGTACAAGCTGTTAAACACGATAATCCTGCCGCAGCTGGCTACCGAAAGAATCCGGTTTCCCCAGCGGACGGATTGGTCCGAAGCCCAAAAGACCTGGCTGAGTCACTACTTCAGAGACGAAATTGTGCCGGTGCTGACGCCCATCACACTGGATCCGTCACGGCCGTTTCCGAGGATTTTGAACAAGAGCCTCAACTTCATTGTGCGCCTGGAGGGGAAGGACGCCTTCGGCCGCCGCAGGCATCGGGCGATAGTGCAGGCGCCCCGCTCTCTGCCGAGAGTCATTCGATTGCCCGACCGTCTCATCGATCCGGACTACGATGCATACGTATTTCTGTCATCGATAATCCATGCGCAGGTGGACGACCTGTTTCCGGGAATGACCATCGATGGCTGTTATCAGTTTCGCGTGACTCGCAACAGTAACCTGTACGTCGACGACGAAGAAGTCGATGATCTCGTACGGGCCCTGGAGGGGCAGCTTGCTGCCAGCCGCTACGGCGCTGCCGTACGCGTTGAGGTCAGCAAAGAGTGTCCTGAGGACCTTTGCAACTTCCTTCTCGATCACTTTTCTCTCGACCACGCAGATCTTTTCACCGTAGACGGACCGGTCAACCTGAACCGGCTTGCAACCGTTTGCGATAACGGGCGGCGTCCGGATCTTTGCTACCCGCCGTTCTCGCCGGGCATGCCGAGAGAACTACTGACGGACGAGGACATATTCACGATACTCAAAAAGAAAAATGTACTGCTGCACCATCCATACCACTCTTTCAGACCTGTAATCGACTTCATTGCGACGGCAGCTTCCGACCCCGACGTGCTGGCGATCAAGCAAACCCTCTATCGCACGGGTGCGGACTCCCCGATCGTCGACCACCTCG
>JBHIDG010000510.1:0-2005 GCA_046760025.1 Woeseia sp.
GTGACGATACTGCGGCACCGACCGCAACGGAGACGAGATAATGACAGAGACTTTGGTCAGTTCTCACGCCAGGGACGTTCGTATCGGCTTCGATCGTCCGTTCGTGATCATCGGCGAACGGATCAATCCTACCGGCAGAAAAATTCTCGCGGAGGAGATGAAACAGGGCGATTACAGCCGCGTCGAGGCAGATGCGATCGCGCAGGTGGCCGCGGGTGCGCACATGCTCGATGTCAATGCGGGCATACCGCTTGCCGACGAGCCGGCGATCCTGGCGGACGTAGTCAAACTCGTACAGGAGGTGACAGACGTGCCGCTATCGATCGATTCATCTATCGTCGCTGCCCTGGAGTCCGGGCTGTCCGTCTACCAGGGCAAGGCGCTGGTCAATTCGGTCACCGGCGAGGAAGAGCGGCTCGAGAGCGTGCTGCCCCTGGTCGCGAAACACGGCGCCGCGGTGGTAGCCATATCGAACGACGAATCCGGGATCTCGGAAGACCCCGACGTGCGCTTCGCCGTCGCCAGGAAGATCGTCGAGAGGGCTGCCGATCATGGTATACCGCACAGCGACGTCGTCGTCGATCCGCTGGTCATGCCGATCGGGGCAATCAATTCGGCAGGGAAGCAAGTCATGCACATAGTGCGCCGGCTGCGCGATGACTTGAAGGTCAACACGACCTGCGGAGCGTCCAACGTCAGCTTCGGGCTGCCGAACCGAAATGGTATCAACAGTGCGTTCCTGACGATGGCCATCGCCTCCGGTTTGACGTCGGCGATTACCAGCCCGCTGCATGGGGAAGTCGTGCAGGCGATACTGGGTGCCGACGTTATGATGGGTAACGATCCGGATTGCAGCAAATGGATTAAAAAATACCGCGAGCCGGCCGCCGAAGGTACCGAACGAGGTCGCGGCGGGCGCAGGGGCCGCCGGCGCTCCGGCACAGGCTTTTGAAGGGACGCCATTGACTGCGAAAGACGCAAGAATCGTTTTCACGCCCTCCGGCCGGCGTGGCACGTTTCCGCATGGCACGCCGGTACTGGATGCGGCACGGAGCCTCGGCGTGGATGTCGATTCGGTCTGCGGAGGCCGCGGCCTGTGCGGGCGTTGCCAGATAGAGTGTGCCGAAGGCACATTTGCGAAACACGCGATTACGTCACGAGCAGATCACCTCTCGGCGGCGGGTGACGTCGAGCGCCGCTACAGTGAACGGCGCACGCCACTCGAGGCAAACCGAAGACTGAGTTGCCAGGCACTGATACAGGGAGACCTGGTGATCGACGTGCCGCCCGAGAGTCAGATGCATCGTCAGGTCGTGCGCAAAAAGGCGGAGCATCGCGACATCACGCTCGATACCTCCATACACCTGTACTTCGTCGAAGTTCAGGAAGCCGACATGCATGAGCCGACCGGGGATTTGCAACGGCTGCTCGATGCATTGTCCTGGGAATGGCATCTCAGTGAACTCGACTGCGAACCGGCGGTATTGGGCGATTTGCAAGCTGTCCTGCGAAAGGGCAAATGGCAGGTTACCGTTGCCGTTCATAATCGATCCAGGATCATCGCGATCTGGCCCGGCTTCAAACGTGATGTCTACGGCCTGGCCCTGGATATCGGATCGACCACGATCGCTGCCCACCTCTGCAATCTCACGGGCGGCGACGTCGTGGCGACCGGCGGCATCATGAATCCGCAGATTCGCTTCGGCGAAGACCTGATGAGCCGGGTTTCCTATGTGCTGATGCATCCCGAAGGCGCCGATGAAATGACCATGGCCGTGAGAAAGGGTGTCAATGAACTGATATCCGAGGTCTGCGCAGAGGCCGGCGTTTCTCCCGCAGAAGTGCTCGAGGTGACCGTTGCGGGGAACCCTATCATGCATCACCTGTTTCTGGGCCTGAGCCCTGTCGAGCTCGGCGGCGCGCCGTTCGCACTGGCGACCGACGCGGCACTGAACGTGTCGGGCCGCGAGCTCGATCGGGAGATTAACGACGGCGCGACAGTGTA
>JBHIDG010000511.1:0-2000 GCA_046760025.1 Woeseia sp.
TGATGATGGACGCGCTCGGCATGGGCTCCGCCGCCTTTGCCGAGCGCTTCGGCGATGTGGGATCCAACACGCTCGGCAGTATCGCCCGCTTCCGGACGTCGGGCGATGACGAGCATGCGCTGGACCTGCCCAATCTCTCCCGGCTCGGGTTAATGCATGCGGCCTATGAGAGCAGCGGCGAGTTCCCGGCCGGTGCGAACCAGGACATCGAGGTTGTCGGCGCTTACGGGTACGCCAGGGAAATCAGCAGCGGAAAGGATACGCCCAGTGGTCACTGGGAGATTGCCGGCGTGCCCGTGTTGTTCGACTGGGGGTACTTCACGGACAAGACAGACACATTTCCCGCCGAACTGCTCGACACACTGATCGAACGCGCGGGATTGCCCGGCGTGATCGGCAATTGCCACGCGTCCGGGACGGTAATCATCGCGGAACTCGGCGAAGAGCACATGCGAAGCGGCAAGCCCATCGTTTATACATCGGCAGACAGCGTCTTCCAGGTCGCCTGTCACGAGGAGTCGTTCGGGCTGGAAAGGTTATACGAGCTTTGCGGCATTGCCCGGGAACTCGTGGACGAGTACAACGTTGGCCGGGTTATTGCACGGCCGTTCGTCGGCTCGAACAAAGAAGATTTCGTCCGCACGGGAAATCGCAGAGACCTGACAACGCCGCCTCCGGCGCCGACCGTACTGGACAAGCTCGTCGAAAGTGGCGGCGAAGTCATCAGCGTCGGCAAGATTGCCGACATCTACGCTCACCGGGGTGTAACGAAGAAGTTAAAGGCGACCGGTAATGCGGCATTGTTCGATGTCACGATCGCAGCGCTGAAGGTTGCACCCGACCGGTCGATCGTGTTTACCAATTTCGTCGATTTCGACATGCTCTACGGGCACCGGCGCGACCCGGACGGGTATGCCGAAGCGCTCGAGTATTTCGATTCGCGCCTGCCGGAGTTGCTCGACATTCTCGATAGCGATGATCTGGTGATCGTTTGTGCCGACCATGGATGCGATCCGACCTGGCAGGGAACGGACCATACGCGTGAGCACATCCCGGTGCTGGCCTATGGCGCCGGCGTTGAAGTCGGTTCGCTGGGTCGGCGTGAATCCTTCGCCGACATCGGCCAGAGCCTGGCGGAGTTCTTCGGTCTGGCGAGAATGGATTATGGCGAGAGCTTTCTGAGCAACAATAAATAGAATTCCGATGCCAAGATCACTCCCTTGGATACTCGCGTTTGCGTTTGTCGTCGGTTGCGCGCCGCCTGCCGACGATTCAGTTGAACTGAGAAGATATCCGGAGCCAGGCAGCGGCCTGTCCGAGGCCGTTACGGCCAACCCGCTTCCGGTCCAGACAGAATCCAAATACGTCACCGACCGGACACGCTGGGGCCGGCTCCTGTTCGACCGCTCTGTGCTGCAGGTGGAATCGGGCGCGGCAGATATGGCGGAAGACCTGGCAGGCGTCATGGAAAGCTACCATCGTCACTGGCTGGACCGAAACCACGGCGAACTACAAGAACTGCTGGACCGGAATGTAACGCGTTTCCGACGGGGCAGGGCCGCCTACGGACTTGCCGATGTCATGGCGCAGCTGTCGGCGGAGTCGCGGGGCGAGCGCCCCGAAGGATACGAGTCCTCCATGCAACTCGAGATTCGGGACGTGCGGCTTCGGGTCCACGATGACTTCGCATCGGCACTTTACCGGGTTGCCATCCACGGCGGAGCGCGCTGGGAATACGCCGATATGGCAACGATCCTGCAACTGTTTCGCAAGTCGGATGACCGGTGGAGAGTCATCGGACACACGGAGACGCTGCGACTGGGTGATGACGGTGCGGCGCCGGTTGCAGACGACGTGCCGGACCGCACGACGCCCTTTCGCTTCGACTTCGTTTATCCGGTTGAAGACCTGCAGCGGGCCATCGACTTCTACACGCCGCTTCTCGGTCCTCCTCTGGAGGTTACTGCAACGCGGGCCTCATTCCGGACGTGGGACTCGTA
>JBHIDG010000512.1:0-1998 GCA_046760025.1 Woeseia sp.
TCGGCCGACTGGTTTCGGAGCAGCCGCCCTGATCGATCGAGATGTCCACGAGAACGGATCCCGGACGCATCGCCCTGACGTGCTCTGCTGTCACCAGTTTAGGAGCGGCGGCGCCCGCAATAAGCACGGAGCCGACGACCAGGTCTGCCCTCGGTACATGCACGTCAATCGCGTGCTTGGTCGAGTATTCGGTTTGAACACGGCCGCCCCAGATCTCGTTGATCTGCCGAAGGCGCGGTACCGACCGATCGAGGATCGTTACCTGTGCACCGAGCCCGATGGCCATGTCCGCCGCGTTGGTGCCGGCGACGCCGCCGCCGATGATCGTGACGCCGGCGGGCCCGACGCCGGGCACGCCGCCGAGCAATACGCCGCGCCCGCCGTTCGCTTTCTGTAATGCGTAAGCGCCGGCCTGAATGGAAAGCCGTCCTGCTACCTCGCTCATCGGCGTCAACAAAGGCAGCGACCCGTCGTCCGCCGTTACCGTTTCGTAAGCGATAGCCGTAGTGCCGGATTTGACCAGCGCTTCAGCCTGCCCGGGATCGGCCGCGAGGTGCAGATAGGTGAACAGCACCTGCTCCGGACGCAGCATGGCGCACTCATCGAACTGGGGCTCCTTGACCTTGACGATCAGGTCGGCTTCGGCGAACACCGTTTCCGGTTTTGCGACAATCGTCGCGCCGGCTTTCTCGTAGTCCGCATCGGCCACGCCGATGCCGACGCCGGCATTCGTTTCGACGATGATTTCGTGGCCGTCGTGCACCAGCTCCCGAACGCCTGAGGGCACCATGCCGACGCGAAATTCGAGAGTCTTGATTTCCTTGGGTACGCCGATTTTCAATATTGTTTCACAGAAGTTCGTGAAGGCATTTCAGCAGGATACCTCCGGCAAGACGCAATCCACTTGCGGATGGACTGATGTACAGCCGAAAATGTGGCAGAATCTGTCGTCATAGGAGCAAGAAACGCAATTTAACTCCATGAAAGTCGATAAATACGACAGGGCGATCCTCAAGGCCCTTCAGCGGGACGGTCGCATCAGCAACGTCGATCTCGCCGGACTCGTGAATCTCTCGGAGTCTGCCTGTCTCAGGAGGGTTCGGCGGCTGGAGAAAAGGGGCTTCATCGAGAAATACACCGCCCTTCTCGATCAGCGGCAGGCCGGCCTGGCCGGCAACGTGTTTGTCAACATCGCCCTGAACAGGGAGGAACAGAGCGAGCTCGCGGCATTCGAGGCAGCCGTGCAAAACGTCCCGGAAGTCATGGAGTGTTATCTGATGACCGGCGAGTTCGACTACCTGTTGCGCGTGGTCGTATCCGACATGGACGATTATGAGCGCGTCCACAAGGAATCCCTGACGCGATTGCCGGGGGTCGTGAGGGTCAACTCCAGTGTGGCAATCCGCACGGTCAGAAAGACCACGGAACTGCCACTGGCATGACTTTTGACATGCCGCCGGCCGCCGAGTAGGGTTTCAGGACGCTTTGCCAGGGAACAACAAATGGCCTCTTCAGAGGCAGCCGCCCAGCCTGACGACCCGTCCATATCCTTACCGGAACGTTATCAGCAGCTTCGATCATTGACAGTCGAACTCTGCCGGTATCTCGAGCCGGAGGATACTGTTGTCCAGAGCATGCCGGACGTCAGTCCGACAAGATGGCACCTGGCACACGTGACCTGGTTTTTCGAGCACTTTGTTCTTGAAGCACAACTTCCCGGGTACAAGCGGTTCGATGATCGGTGCGGGTTCTTGTTCAACTCTTATTATTACTCGGTCGGACAGATGCATCCGCGGCCGAAACGCGGGTTATTGACACGCCCGACTTTGAAAGAGGTTATCGAATATCGCGCACATGTCGACGAGGCCGTGCTGAAGCTGCTCGGTTCGCGCCCGAATGACGCGGAGATCGAGCAGCTGATTGTGCTCGGACTCAATCATGAGCAGCAACATCAGGAACTCCTGCTCACGGACATCAAGCATGTGTTTTCCCGCAATC
>JBHIDG010000513.1:0-1994 GCA_046760025.1 Woeseia sp.
TATTCGATCGACGCGCGACCCGGGTGCAGACGGTGCCGAGCCGGCTCCCGGCGATTGCGCCGAGGCCCAGCGCACCCATGACCAGCAGATCGTGGCGTCCGCTGTTGACCTCGCTCGCCAGCGCCCTGTAATTCTTGCCTTCGAGGGAGCACCTCGCGAGTTCAACGCCACGCGCGAAACTGCTTTTCTCCGCTTGATCCATGTACGAATCCGTGATGATGGACAGGCCACGGGAAATCAGGTCGTCATGCACCTCGCGTTGTCGTTCCAGCTCTGGTTCTTTATGGAACTGTTCGGGAAGCCCGCCCTCCATCTGACGAAAACGCGTGTCGTGCAGCTTGGCTGCGTAAACATGCGTACCGGTGATGCTTCCCTTGCACAACGCCGCCAGTTCCGCCGCTTCGCTCATGCCGCGATTCGCATGATCGGATGAGTCCAGCGCGACAAGTATATTCCCGTATAACCCGGATTCCGGAGCGAGAACCGCAGGCGAATGGTCTTGACTAGTCATGGCATTACTACTCCGTACTCGGCGTAGACAAGGCAACGGTGTGGATGACGTCGCTGTTTAGCGCTGGCCCTACCTCGTGTCATTCAGCTGCAAATAAACGTGTCGGTCTTGCAAACGAAAAACCGGCCCGTGCCGCATGAACTGATGAAGCAGTTAACGGCAACGTGCCGGAAGTTGAAATAGTGGCAAATACTTAAAGTTCGCCGGAAAGCCCGATTATTTCATCGAACCTATGAGATGGGTTTACCGGCCGGAAATTGAATCGTAAAAGTGGTCCCCGAACCCGGCTGGCTCTCGACATCAATCGTTCCTTCATATTTTTTCACGATCTGATGCACGATATACAGACCGAGACCTTCGCCCTCGTCCGGGCCCTTGGTCGTGAAAAACGGATCGAATATCTTCTTCAATATCCCCTCGGGAATACCGGCTCCCGAATCGCGGATTTTCGCGCGGATCCTATCGCCTTCGTGATCGACGCTGACTTCCAGCACTCCCCCGCCTTGCATCGCCTGTATGCCGTTGCGAATGATATTGAAGAACACCTGCTGAATCTCTTCGGACTTGGCGCGTATATCCGGTACGGGAGGCAGATCCTTTTTGATTTCGACCTGATCGCTGATTACCGAACGTCTTGCCATCGACAGGGCATCACAAAGCTTCTCCCCCAGATCGATCGCCTCCAGCTCGTGATCCGAGGCGGGCCGGATATATCCTGACAAATTCTGAACGATTTTCGCGATGTCCTTGGAGTGCTTGATGATACCGTGGCTTTCTTCATGGCATTTCCGGATATCGATCTCGTCCCGGATCGCTTCCGCGCTACCCAGGATGGCATACAGAGGATTATTTATTTCGTGCCCGATCCCGCTGGCCATCGTCCCGATGGCGGCGAGTTTCTCCGCGTGTATGAGCTGGTCCACCACCCGCTCCTTTTCCACCAGCGCATGTTCAAGCTCCTGCGTGCGCTCTTCGACCATTTTCTCCAGATTGCGACCGATAAACGAAGATGTCTTAATGAGATGCCGGAGCTGCTCCCTCAGCTCGTCAATGCAGCCGGCAATTTCGCCGATATCGTCGCCGCTTTGCAGATCGAGAGGCCGCGTGAAGTCTCCGCCGGCAATGCGACGTGCTCCGTCACGCAAGCGACGAATCGGGCGCAAAAATCGATTACTCGCATAATACGCCGTAGCGACCAGCGCTCCGATGGCCACAATACCCGTCAGCCAAAAGCTCGTTACCGGAAGATCATTTGCAATAGAAGAGGTGGACGCATCCCTCGTAGTACCATTCAATTGCAGATATGCGACCAATAGTGCAGTAGCCATACCGATCGCAGCAACACTGGTTATCACCAGTACCAGTTTTCCGGTCAAGCCTGTCGAGGGGAGACGTTTATCGAGGAATGTATTCACTGCCGAGCGTTTGACAGCTGTCTCTCCCTGTCTATTATGACCGTCTGATTTGCGCAAAGCGATCCAAT
>JBHIDG010000514.1:0-1990 GCA_046760025.1 Woeseia sp.
TCTCGAATATATTGTCGATGTTTTCCAGACAATCTTCGACCGTAATTCTGGCCATAAAACAGGTTCTCCATTGCTGGCCGCGAAGGCCATTTGGTAGCCCAGACGGGCCAGTTTAATTCAATTCGGCCCGAAGAAGGAACTTCTGTGCGGTTTTTCGCAGTAATTCACGATAAGGGTGACCGATCGTCATTTACGGGCATTATCCTTTGGCGTTGGCGCCAGGTTGACGCGGCTGCGCTTACCCGATCGCCGTTCGTTCAACCGGGCGACAATCGCTTCAACCGTCGCCGTCACCGCCTCGAGATTTCCTAGTCTGTGGCCCTGAATGGTGTTGCTGCCTTGCACGATTACATAGCGATGCCAGTCAGAGCCTTCCGTGCCAGGCGGAGGCTCCGCGCGCCGAACCGAAACGATCTCGAAAGGTTGCCCCACAGCTGAGAATCTATCAGGCATGCAAGTTCACGCGCAGGAATTCAAACCAGCCAGACCGGGGCCCGGGAAAGTATGATGTCGGTGAACCGAAATTATCCAGCGAAAGAGTCTACCAGCGATTTTTGGCGCCGCCGTAGCCACCACGAGCTCCCCCACCGGCTCTCTTCTGCTGGGGGCGGGCCTCATTGACTGTTATCGGCCGGCCGTCAATGCTGGAACCGTTGAGTTCCTGAATGGCTTTTTGCGCCTCTCCGTTGCTCGACATCTCGACGAAGCCAAAACCTTTGCTGCGTCCCGTATCGCGGTCTGTGATGACGTTGACCGAATCGACCGTGCCGCACTGGCTAAACGTGTCCTGTAAAGTTTCCTGACTGGCTGAGTACGGCAAATTGCCGACGTAAAGTTTTCTGCCCATGATACCTCCTAAAGGTTCGATCACCGCTCAAGAGGATGTAGGCACGATGCCAGCAGACTCGATAGATGCGATATGAAAGGGGCGCGCATTATACAGGATTTCTGGCACCTGAAAAGTCCCCGGGTAGTCTAGTGCCGGACGGCCAGAATATGGTTGAGCTGTCCTCGAAAATTGCAAAAGTTCGGAAAGTTAGCTCCGGCACCGCAGTCGTAACACTTTCTCCATTGCGGCCAAAGGGGAAGCTCAGATCATCCGACAATCGATTCGACACGCGTGCGCAGCCTGTCGTCATCGACCCTGTTGGCGTCCCCCTGTCCGGCGACCACGGATTCGAGCTCGGATACGGCAAGCTCCAAATTGTCGTTGATGATGACGTAGTCGAACTCGTCCCAGTGAGACATGTCTGTCAGGGCTTCGGTGAGGCGCCTCTCGATAACGGCATCGCTGTCCGTCTTGCGGTCCCGGAGGCGACGCTCCAGTTCGTCACGCGAGGGCGGTAGTATGAAGATCGTGATGCAGTCGGGTTTGGATCGCCGCACCTGCCCGGCGCCCTGCCAGTCAATCTCGAGGATGACGTGATGGCCGTCGTCAAGATGCTTTTCTACCTGCGAGCGGCTGGTTCCATAGTGGTTGCCGAACACGAGCGCGTTCTCGAGAAGCTCGCGGTCTTCCCTGAGCTCTTCGAACTCCGACTCCGTTACGAAGAAATAATCCTTGCCTTCGACTTCGGTGACGCGCTTTACGCGTGTCGTATATGAAATAGAGAACTTGAGCGCGGGATTCCGTTCGACCAGCTTTTTGACGAGCGTCGTCTTGCCGGCGCCGGAAGGGGCGGCGATAACGAACAGGCTGGCCTTATTCGACATTCTGTATCTGTTCGCGCATTTGCTCGATCAACACTTTGAGGTCGACGGCCGCCCTGGTCGTCTCGGTGTCCGCCGATTTCGATGCCAGCGTGTTGGCCTCGCGATTCAGTTCCTGCATGAGGAAGTCGAGCCGCCGGCCAACCGGTCCGTGGGTCGCGATCACATCGCGGATCTCGCTGATGTGACTGTCCAGCCGGTCGAGCTCCTCGTCGACGTCGAGCTTCTGCGCAATCAGAGCGAGTTCTGTCTCGAGACGGGCAGGGTCGGCCTCGACATC
>JBHIDG010000515.1:0-1984 GCA_046760025.1 Woeseia sp.
ACCGGTCTACGCTGCCGGCGCATGCGCAGGAGTATTGCCGGCGATGGTTCAAGATCGGTCTCTTGGATTTTCGTCTGGGTCATTTGATCTCGTTCATCATGGCCGCCATTTTCCTGTTACTCGCCGCCGTCTGGCTCTATCCCAGCGAGGTGAGCGGCAATGCCGTCATGGGCGACATCGCCAGGATATTCACCGACAGTGTCGGACCTCATCTGATGTTGGTTTTCCTTGCGGGTGCGTTTGCGGCGACCTATTCGACTGCTTTCAATTATTTCGATGGGTGGCCACGTGTCGTGGGCGCGTGCTGCAGAAACCTGTTCAAGTGTACTGCCTCGTTGCCGAGAACCAGCCGCGGGGAACTCGGCACCCAGCAGCGCCGGACCTGGTACTCGGAATACAATATATACAGAGCCAGTATGATGTTTTCCCTGGTCGCTTCGGTCGCCATAATTGCCGGATTGCCGCGCCCGGTCTATCTGGTCCTGGTTGCGTCTGCGCTGGCCTATTTCGTGGCGCCCGTCATATTTTTCCTCAACCTCTATTACTGTCTGACGATCATTCGCAAAGACGACCAAACGTTCTATCCATCCGCATTCTCGACTTGGTTCGGTTCGTTGAGTCTCATCATTTTTAGCGGCATGTCCGTGATTCTGATTCTGCAGCGTTTGTTTGGCATCACGCCGTTCACCTTCTGACCGCATCAAAGATCACAGGCCACATCATCGGGATCTCTGGCAAGAGCCACCCGCATGACAAAGTCTCCGGCACTCGTATCCCGTTAGCCGATGCGGCAGTTCTCAAATTTTATTGCCGCTACCGCACCGACGCGGATCAGTTCAGGGTGTTCTCGAGAACCACAACCGATGGCGCTGCTTTGGCCAAAGTACGATAGGTGTCAACGTACGCGAACATTCCGGTCGGGATATATGCCCCGCCCAGCACGATATCGACGTCGGCATCGCCGTCCAGATCACCCACGTCCATGGTCATCCAACGACCATTGATCAGCTCAGCATCGGTGTATGCGCTGAATTCCATATCCCCATTGTTCTGCAGGAAGGCAAACGACTCTCGTCTCTCCACTCCGAAATCGGGGTAGAAAGAGATTGCAGCGATATCCAGATCCCCGTCGTTATCGAAGTCTGCCGCCTTGCCGCCGAACGCACCGTACATGGGGTAAAAGTACGCCTCCTCGAAGCGAAGATCGCCCTGGTTCAGATAGATTCGGATACCGTGGTAATTCTTTAGCGTGTTGTACGGATCCGAGTCGACGTTATCCCCGTTCACGGTCAGGATATCCATCAGGCCATCGCCGTCGAAGTCCTGTAGCTCGAAATACGTGTGACCATACGCCGCGTGCGTCTCGAACACCGTATTGCTTTCGAAGTCATTCGCGCCGTCATTGATCAGGATGTAGAACCCCTCTCTCGCATCCGCCAACAGCACTGCAATATCGAGATGTTGATCACCATTGAAATCATAGGCCTGCGCCTTGACGGCACCGGGGCGATTGATGAGTACATGCTCCTGGTAGCTACCGTCACTCTGCGACTCGAACCAGGCAACGTTGCCTCGCCGGGTACCGAATCCACACACGATGAAATCCATGGCTTCATCGCCGTTTAAATCCGCAACCTCCATATCCGCCATTCGATAGAGATCGTCGATGACGATGCTGATGCCCGATGTATTGATGCTTTGGTCGGCGAGCGGCAGCTGGCTGATCGTCGCGAGCTTCTCGTACGAAGGCCTGTAAGCGAAAAGGTCACCGATGGAAGCCACATACGCGACATCACCGGCGAACTCGATGTCGACCGGCAACATCGCAGGACCGAATCGACGGGGTTCGAACGCGAGTTGGCCATCCCCGCCAAGAACGGCCAGGGTATTGGCAGCGGAATCGCCGATGTAAGCTTCGCCTGTTTCTTCCCTTATGTGGACCCGCGTGGTAACAGCCGAATCGGCGCGGTAGTCGGACTGTATG
>JBHIDG010000516.1:0-1984 GCA_046760025.1 Woeseia sp.
GGTGCCAAGGGCAGATCAGTACCGGCAGGCAACAGATTGTCAGCACCGCTCGGACGGCTGGTCAGTTCGGTATCATTGAAGGAAAAAGCGCCCGACAGCGTCAGATTGTCCGTCGGAAACCAGGTAAAGTCGCCTTCGACGCCCGTGACTTCGGCCTCGCCGACATTGGCGGTAAACAGCAAGAAGCTTATAGCAGGATCGAAGATATCGATCTGGACATCGGCCCAGTCGATGAAATATGCTGCGCCGTTGAAGCGCAGCCTGCCATCCGCCAGGGTAGCTTTCCAACCGAACTCGTAGTTGTCGATAGTGTCGGATTTGTAGAACGCCGGAAACAGCACCTCGCCGGTGCCGGCATCGATAACGTCACCACCGCGATTGAATCCGCCACGGCGGAAGCCCTCGGAGAGGGTTGCATAGAGAAGCACGTCGTCGTTAGGCGTGTAATTCAGCGTGAACTTGCCGATCGTGTCACTGTCATTGGCGGGCGTAAAGCTATCCAACGAACCGCCACCGTCTCCGTCAACCGGTCCCGAAGTCGCAAAGTTGAATGAGCCCCTGGGGACGATATCGATATCATAGTTTCGCAGTCCCAGCGTAGCGCTCCAGGCGTCGCTGAAACGGTACGTCAGCTCACCGAAGAAAGCGATCTGCTCCGCTTCGTTACTCAGGTCATTGAAAAACGCCACTTCGGGATCCCGCACATTGGGATTGAAATGCGTTGCCTCGGAATGCGGCGCATTCGGAGCAAATTCTATACCAGGTAGTTGGGGAGAGTGGTATTCCCACTCCTGGGACACGCCACCCTCCGATTTGTCGTAGTAAACACCGCCAATAAAATGCAGTGCTCTGGAGGGATCGGTCGAGATGCGAAATTCGTGTTGGGTGTCGTCGGAATCCTGGATCCCATGAAATCTCGCATCCGGCGCGGCGCACAAGGTAATCTCGCCAAGCGCATTGTAGACACAATTGTAAAACGTAAAAAACCCCAATCTGGTACCACCCACATAGTCGATGCGCTGATCGATTTCGCGGTTAAGGAAAGAACCCGCGTAGACGATGTCGAGTTCGCCCAGCCGTCCCTGCAGGGTCCAGTTGAACTGGGTGAATTCGTCATCGAGAAAATCCTCGTTGAAGCGCTGCACCTGCAAATCGCCGACCCCCGGCGAATAGTCGAATACGCCGTCAGCATCCAACTCCTGGGTCATAACGCCAACGTTTAGATCCCAGTCGTCATCGATGAAAAAGGTGCCGCTGACGCGAGCGCCGGTGTACGTGGAATCGTTGAAATCGTCCTCGAGGAAGGCGTCGTTACTGGCGACTCGGAGCTCAGCGCCGGGCGCCAGTGGAATGGCGCCACTCGCAATATTCGAATTGATGTCGAATGAGAGCGTGCCGGCAACATTATCGATATAGCCGCCGGACTCGACATTGTAGGCCGCGATGCGTACCGCAAACCTGTCTTCAACGATGGGAATATTGAGATAGCCCTCCGCACCCCAGCTTTGCTCGCCGTCTTCGGTCGTCGAGACCGAGACTTCGAATCCCGAGGAAAATTCGGTCGGATCCGGCTTGTTGGTGATCAGGCGCACCGTTCCGGCTTGGGAACTCGCGCCATACAGGGTCCCCTGAGGCCCGGGCAACACCTCCACGCGTGCGATATCCGTCACGTACACGTCCACGTTTCGACCCGAGGAGGTCAGTGGGGCTTCGTCGACGTAAAACGCCACGGTAGGGCCGGCGCCGATGCCGCCGGACTGGAACAGACTGCCTCTGCCGGTTGTGATACCGCGAATATAAACATCATTCTGACCCGGCCCGCGACCAGCGAATGTAACATTCGGCAACTGCTCGACGTAATCGGCAAAATTGTTGATGTCCAAGTTGTCCAGCTCTTCTGCGCCCAGTGCCTGCACCGTTACCGGAATATCCTGCATGCTCTCGACGCGCTTGGTCGCCGTGACGACGATTTCCTCGATGACGC
>JBHIDG010000517.1:0-1983 GCA_046760025.1 Woeseia sp.
AGTTTGTCTACCGCTGCATTTATATCCATTTATCGAGAATAATCGATATATTTGATGGCTGTCAAGCCGTGTCGCGCCGTATTCGCTTAATCGGAAAGCCGCCCGTGGGTACGGAGGCCCGAGCTCGGCCTGATCACCCTAGCAGTCTGTCGGACTTAACCCGAAATATTCGGGGACGACGGTCATTAGAGAACTTTTCAGGGGCAGGCGGTGCATATAACCCTGGAAATCTCGACGGCCGCTTCCTTGCAGTCTACGGTCGTTGAGAAACTTGCAAACATGCGTCTGTGTGCCATTGCGCAAGTTCGGTGAGCGCGGCGGACTCTCGTTATGCCGCCATACAGGCTTTCAATCGATGCAATCGCTTACAATTGTATGCGAGTGTCATCAACTGCCATTCACCGCTGACCTTGGTCAGTCCACGCAACGAAAATCGCCGGAACCCCAAGACCTCTTTGATAATGCCAATCGCCGGCTCGGCGGTTTGCTGGCGAAGTCGGTACTTCGCCTGGTTCTGTTCGCTGGCAAGCTTCGCCTTCATCGCCTTGCGCCACTGTGCTTTCGGTTCCTTGGCAGGCTTATCGGCCTGCTCCGGCCGTAAGTCATAACGTCGCCGCTTGCCTTCTGCGCCGGTCGCGACCAACACCTCGATCTGCCGGTCACTGAGCGTCTTGACCTCATCGCCATTGGCAAAGCCACTATCGCCGAGTACCGTATCGGGCGTGCCAAGCGCCGCCGGGATGGCCTCGACATCCGCCACCAGTTCATTGCGATCACTGGCACATTGACTCACCCGTGCCCCCAGCACCAGCTGACTGCCGTCCGCATCCACCGCAACCTGGGCGTTATAGCCTTGACGGGATTCACTGCGCTTGTTCTTGCGCATTAAGCCACTGTCCGGATCCGTCAGATTGCTTTGCTCCTCATCCTTTGGCACCTCACTCGGCGGCTTCGGGTGCTTGCCCTTGCGTGATCCTTTACGCAGCTCGCGCGCCGCTACCTTCGCCTCGTAATCGGCTCGCTCCTGCTGCGCACGTGCCTTGGCACGCGCCTCCAGACGCCTGCAGGCTGCATCCAGCTTCGCCTGCAGCGCTTCACGACGGGCAATCTCTTGCGGCAGCGCCTGCGGATCCTCGACTTCGGCAGCGTCCACCTGCTCGGCCTGCTGCAAAAGGCCCGCAATATCCAGCTTCAGTTGCTCTACCAGCGCCTTGGCTCGGTCATAGCGCACACTGCGGTGCTTGCTCGCATTGGCGTCCACCTTGGTGCCGTCGACACTGACCAGACCCACTTTCAATAACTTCAACTCACGCGCCAACAGCAATACCTGTAGAAAACTCTCGCTGATCGCCGCAAAGTTCTCGCGCCGGAATTTGCACAGCGTGTCATGATCCGGGTGCAGGTTGGCGGCCACAAAACGCACCCCAATGTCCCGGTAGGTGGCCCGCTCAATCCGACGACTGGAAAAAATCCCGTTCGCATAGCAGTAAATCAACAGCGCCAACATCATCTGCGGGTGATACTGCGCATCCCCCGTGCCTCGAGCATTGATCTTAAAGTGCTTCAGGTCCACCCGCTCGACCGCCTCAATCACAAAATGGGCCAGGTCGTCTTCCGGGATCCAGTCCCGTAGATCAGGCGGTAACAGAAACGGTTGGTTGCGGTCCGCTTGGATAAATTTGCTCATCCGCTTAGGATAACAACTCCATAATGCTAATAGCACCACTAAGTCCGACAGACTGCTAGGGTCGCTGGAAGGCATCGTCGAGATCGTTGATGAAAGCCGTGCCTTCGGCGCCATCGATAAAGCGGTGATCGAAGCTCAGCGTGCAGGCCATGACCGGGCCTGCCTCCAGTTTGCCCGCGACGACGCGCGGCCTGTCGGTAATACGGGAAACCCACAGCGTGGCGACGTTCGGCAGGTTGATGACCGGCGTGGTGGCCACCAGCTCCAGGGCCTTCGTACCGGCCGCGGCCGAGAGC
>JBHIDG010000518.1:0-1938 GCA_046760025.1 Woeseia sp.
GGTATCGCCGGTCACCGCCGACTTGTGGGCCTCCGAGCCCTTGCCCTCGTAGTTGCCGTCCTCGATGTACTTCTTGGCGTTGTCCCAGGCGCCGCCGCCGGCGGTCATCGAGATCGCGACGAAAAGACCAGTGATGATCGTTCCTAACAGCAGGCCACCGAGCGCTTTGGGCCCGAGTGCCAGTCCGACAACGATCGGTACGCCGACCGGTAACAGCGAAGGCACGATCATCTCCTTGATCGCAGCCCTGGTCAGGAGGTCGACGGCGCGGCTGTAGTCCGGTTTGCCGGTGCCTTCCATGATGCCTTCGATCTCGCGGAACTGACGCCGGACCTCGTTGACAACAGAGCCGGCCGCGCGACCGACTGCCTCCATGGCCATCGAGCCAAACAGGAACGGCACCAGACCCCCGATGAACAGGCCAATGATCACGAGATGATCGGATAAATCGAAGTCGATAATGATGTCCCTTGCGGCAAGCGCATTCGTGTAGTCGGCGAACAGAACCAGCGCAGCCAGCCCAGCAGATCCGATCGCATAGCCCTTGGTGACGGCCTTGGTAGTGTTGCCGACCGCGTCCAGCTGATCTGTGATATTGCGTACCTCGGACGGAAGCTCGGACATCTCCGCGATACCGCCGGCGTTGTCCGTTATCGGGCCGAATGCGTCAAGCGCAACGATGACTCCGGTCATCGACAACATCGTGGTTGCCGCGATGGCGATGTTATAAAGGCCGGCGAGCGCATCACCGTCGGGCGCCAGTTCGAAGGCGCCCCAGATGCTTAGGCAGACGGCAATTACCGGCAGTGCCGTCGATTTCATGGATACGCCGAGGCCGGCAATGATGTTGGTTGCGTCGCCCGTCAGTGACGCATTGGCGATCGTCCTGACAGGTTTGAAATCCGTTCCCGTGTAGTACTCGGTGATCGAGACCATTGCGGCAGTCAGGGCCAGGCCGATCAATGCAGAGCCGAATATCCCGATTACGTTTCCAGTTACGCCCATCATTGCGTTCGTAATTGGGTAGAAAGCGATTGCCGCGAGGATGCCGGCAACGATCACGCCTTTATACAGTGCGCCCATGATCTTGCCGCCTTCCGACGTCCGCACGACGAAAGTGCCAATAATTGAGGCGACGATCGAGGCGGCGCCCAGCACCAGCGGATAGATAATTGCGGCGGCCGTGTGAGTCGAGGCGACCATAGTGCCAAGCAACATGGTGGCGATGATCGTGACCGCGTAGGTCTCGAACAGGTCAGCCGCCATGCCGGCACAGTCCCCGACGTTGTCGCCGACATTGTCGGCAATGACGCCCGGATTTCGAGGATCGTCCTCCGGAATACCTGCTTCGACTTTGCCAACCAGGTCTGCGCCTACGTCGGCGCCCTTCGTAAAGATGCCACCGCCGAGTCGCGCGAAAATAGAGATAAGGGAGCCGCCGAAGGCCAGGCCGACCAATGCATGTATTGCATCGTCGGCAGTTGCGCCCATGCTGGTCAACACGTAGAAATACCCGGCGACGCCGAACAGACCGAGCCCTACTACGAGCAGGCCCGTAATCGCCCCGCCGCGAAACGCAATATTCAGCGCCGGATTAACGCCCTTGATTGCGGCCTCGGCCGTGCGGACATTCGCCCGGACCGAGATGGACAGGCCGATGTAACCGGCTGCGCCGGAAAAGATTGCACCGACGGCAAAACCGATGGCCGTATGCCAGTCGAGTGCGATGCCCAGAATCAGAAACAACACGATACCGACGATGCTGATCGTGAAATACTGGCGGTTCATATAGGCGCCGGCACCTTCCTGAATCGCCTGCGCAATCTCCTGCATGCGTTCGTTACCGGCGGGTTGCTTCAGAACCCACTGCACGGATACGAGCCCATACAGAACCGCCAGAACACCTGCGCCTATGGCAAGCCACAGAGCAAACTCATT
>JBHIDG010000519.1:0-1934 GCA_046760025.1 Woeseia sp.
GGTTTTTCGGGGATAACCGTTAAGCGAAAAATGATCAGACCGCGCGGTTTCACCGACCACCACGATGCCGACCATCCTCCTGTCGTTCGGCTTCTCCCGGACCGCATCGGCATCGATCTCGCGAAACGGAATACTACCGTTCCGGCGATTATGCCGAATATATTTTTCGACAGATGCAATCGCATATGTCGGAACCATGTACATCCTGAGATCACGATTTTCAGAGGAGAAATAGCTCAGATATTTCCAGTTGCTCACGGCGAGTATCAGCACCGCGGCCACGATAATGGACCCACAAGCAATCCTGGACAGGGCTTCAGTAAGCAGCTTACTGCGCCTGACCGGTGTCACGTATACTAATACCGACGGAAGAAGGCCTATCAGCAAAAAATATTGCAGCAATGCGCCGGACCCCAGCTCGATTGCCTCTTGAGCGTTGCGGTCCCTGAACGTCTCGACAATGTTGCGAATCATATCTTCGTCAAAGACGACGCCAAGCTCTTGCGTGAAATAACCGAGAATTGCGGCCAGCAAAACAAAGGTGATGAGAACCGGTTTCAACAGGCGATTGGTTCCGACAGCCAGAAAAAGCAGGCACTGAACCCCGGTCAAGTACAGAAGCAGCGTGACGACGAATACCGCCCCTTCAGCCGATAGAGAGCCCGTCCGTTCCAGGACCGACTGCAAGAGGACGGTATTGTTGCTCACTGAAATAAAGATCGCTACGAGCAATGCGAGCTGCCATGCCGGTACCCTGTACTCCCGAAGCCTTGAAAATTTTGTCATGGTTCGATCCGTGTCGAATAAACGTCACCTGCTCTGGCGCTCCATGGCAGCCCACCTAGGCGGGCACACACAGTTACCGTGAATTGGTAGTCAGTAAGATTGTTCTCACGAAAAAATCCCTCGCAAGACGATGAGGTTTGCAGACACGACCGGTATCCCGGAATACGCCGCGCTTGATTCGCATTGAACGGGAAGCGCAGAATGTCCGAGTCTTATTCTTATCGTCATATTTGTGAGGCCGGTCTGTCGATCACAGCAAGCTCGGCTGACTGCCGACGTCAACGAGGATCCCCCGCATGATGGAATCCACGCTCAACCTCACCGATCACTGGATCGGCAATGCGGCCGTCTGCGTATTTGTCGTTGCCTATGCAACTGTCCTTTCAGAAGAGTTTACGCAGCTCAGAAAGTCCAAGCCGGTATTGCTGGCAGCCGGAGTCATTTGGACGCTGCTTGCGTTCGTCTATGCGCAGAACGGGCTGAGTGAGCCTGTCAAGACCGCGATTCGCGGCAGTCTCGCCGAATTTGCCGAGCTATTGCTCTTTCTACTGACGGCCATGACCTACGTGAATGCGATGACCGAGAGAAACGTGTTTGCCGCACTGCGCTCATCGCTGGCGCAGCGACGCCTGAGCTACAGAAAATTGTTCTGGGCCACCGGCACCATTGCATTTCTGCTGTCGCCGGTTATCGATAACCTGACTACCTCGCTGGTGCTGGCGGCGGTTGTCATGGCGCTCGGCGCGGATAAACCGGCATTCATCGGCATCGCGTGCGTCAACATCGTCGTCGCCGCCAACGCCGGCGGTGCCTTCAGCCCGTTCGGAGACGTAACGACATTGATGGTTTGGCAACAAGGACAGTTGGCATTTCAGGAATTCTTCAGTCTCGTGCTCCCGGCTGCGATCAATTTCCTGGTACCGGCCCTTATTCTCCAGTTCGCTGTGCCGAGCGGCATGCCAGGGAATAGTCAATCTACAATGCGGATGAAACGGGGCGCGAGGCGCATCGTGGCATTGTTCTCCGTTACCCTCGTTCTCGCCGTCGGCCTCCACAATTTCCTGCAGATACCACCTTTTGTCGGCATGATGACCGGCCTCGCGCTATTGCAATTCTTCGGCTATTACCTGAAACGCAGCAACCCGGCC
>JBHIDG010000520.1:0-1933 GCA_046760025.1 Woeseia sp.
TGACTGAAGCTGTATATAGGCCGGATTTCTCGCAATCGCGTTATTGATCTGTGTGATTTCGTATGCCTGCGCATCGGCCAGGATTTTCTTGCGTGCGGCTTCCTGCTCTGCGGCTTCGCGGCCGGCTTCCGCTCTCGCAACCTGCTGTTGCAATTCGGTCCGAACCCTCTCGAGCTCGGCACGTACACGCTCCACCGCCTGTTCCCGTTCCTTTTTCTTCTCGATCGCCTCAACGATAAATGGAGGCAAAGAGATGTCGCGAATCAGCACCGCCGATACGATAATGCCCTTGGGCGCCAGGTACTCTCTCAGACCGTCGGTCAGGGCGACCTGCAGCGTCTCCTGGGTCGCTTCCTGAAAAAAGTCCTCCGCACGCTTGATGCTCTTGCCCTGCTCGCGAAGCAGGGAGCGCAATTTCGAATTGAAAGACGGCCATACAGTAATTAATCGGCGCTTCCCGCCAGCGGCAAATGAACTTCTGCAAGCATGCAACGCACGCTGCCCCCGGCAGACTGTTCGATTTCATCAATTGCTGTACTGACTATCGTTGCATTTTTCTCGATTATATCGATTTGCGGATCCGCCAGAGACCGGCGTGCATGACCCGACATCGCGATGACGCGATTACCTGACACCGACTTCAGCTCCAGCATGTTGCCGGCAAAGGACTCGAGCTGACCGTAACTGAGCGACACAATCGTGTGGCCCGTTTGCCCCAGTCGTGCCAGTACCGCCGTTCGCTGTTTCGAATCCGGAATTGCTTCGTCGCAGATCACGGCGAGTTCCTCGCCGATGTTCATTATTACGTTCGTGTGGTATATCGGCGCGCCGCTCGTGTCCGTCGCATCGAAGGCCACGATATCGTAGTCCATGCGTTGTGCGAACTCGCCGAGCGGGTCCAGATGGGTCCTTGTGGATAATCCCGCGTACGCGATGTGATTGACGCGATCCAGAACCAGACTGCCGGTGCCCTCGAGATAGTGGCCGTTTCCCTCGTGGTGAGACAGATCGACCACCTGTCGAACGAGGTATCCGTAGTCCGTGACGAGCGAGTCGATGATGTCCGGGCGGCGCTCCAGACGCCGATTCGGCGCCTCCATAGGGTAGAGGACTATCGAACCGTCGGCGTGAAAACTGACCCAGTTGTTCGGAAATATCGCATCCGGCGTATGTGGCTCGGGTTTGTCGTCGAATCGCAGTACCCCGACGCCGTGGTCCTCCAGCGCTATTGCCAGCGACTCGAACTGTTCGAGCGCTGCCGCGTGCTGTTCGGCCGGCGAGGCATTCGTCCTGCCCTGAAACCTGTTGGATTCGGCCGTCTCCGGGTTACTCTCGAAGCTTGCCGGCCTGATCATGAGCACGGCCGACGCCAGTTGTGATTCTTTCGATGAAGTCATATCGTTCGAGCCGTTGGTTCCCTGAGGTATTTTCGCTTGAACTCAATGTATTGGAAAGATCTGTCGCGGAAGCTGAAAAATCCCGGCTACATCTGTTTCATCTGGTTCGGCATGACGGCCGGTATTTCACTGTTGGTGACGCCGGTCAGATTCACGGCCCCGACGATCGCCCGGCCGGTAGCGCTTGACGTAGGCCGCGTGGTATTCGCGGCGCTCAACAAAGCGGAACTCGTCGCGCTGCTAATTCTGCTCGTAGTCGTTCGTGTCTCGGGCAGAGCAAGGGAGCTCTGGGCATACTGTTCGGCGCTCATTCTGATCCTCGTTGCACAAACCGTCTGGCTCTTGCCGGCGCTGTCGGCGAGGGCACAGCAGATCCTCGCGGGCATCGATCCGCCGCCATCCATATTGCATGGAACCTACTCCGCGCTCGAGCTACTGAAGCTCCTGGTCCTGTTATACCTCGGCTTCCGGTCCATGCAAACGAGGACATAGACCGACACCATGCCCTATCTGGCTTTATCGAGCATCGTCGCGAT
>JBHIDG010000521.1:0-1932 GCA_046760025.1 Woeseia sp.
GGAGCTGACAGTAGCTTGCGACCATGCGTAAAGGCTCCTGCAAATCATGCGAGGCCACATAGACAATCTGTTCCAGCTCGGCGTTCGAACGCTTTAGTTCGTCGGCGTTCGCGCGCAACGTCCGGTTCGCTACCTCAGCAACTTCTTTCGCCTGTCTCAATTCTTCTCCGAATTCCTGCTGCCGCGCATGGAGCTCTTTTTCCTTCTGCAGCGCCATTTCGAGCTCAGCCGCCTGCCGCTGAACTTCGGTCGTGCGCTCCTCTACCAATGTTTCCAAATGATCTCGGTGTTGAACAAGCTCAGCATTGGCGACAGTTAGCTCCTCGGTTCGCGCCGCAACCTCATCCTGCAAATTCGTCGTCAGTTTGTGCAATGCCTTGCGCATGGCGTTGACGCCACTGATCACATCGCGGATTTCGTCGACACCGGATGCGTCGTCTGCCTCCCCCTGGAATTCGCCCCTCTGAATACGAGCAAGTGCACTCCGAACCCGCCGTAACGGACGAACAATCAAGCCCATCGCTGGTAGCGCCAGAAGGAGCAGAACTGTTCCGAAACTCGCAATAAGAGCGGCGTCCTTCAGACGGCCGGCCAGCCATGTCGCCAGCACGTCCTGCCGTGCGAGACTTACAGCGACCGTAATCGGCAGTTTCGGTAACCTGCGGTAAGCGACGATCTGCCTAGCGCCGTCTCGGACCAATTGCGTTTGGAACGTCCCTGCAGAAGCCCACGGCAAGGGCGTCGTGAAGATCGGCCGATCGACCGGCGCGAGGCGGGCGGCGGGATCGGCGCGGAAGGTCCACATAACGGCGGCCCCGTCGGTTGAAAGCAAACCCATGCTGCCGTTTTCGCCGAGCAGCGCGATGTCGGTGGCGGCCACCAGAAACGTCGGTTTAATAAGCGCCAAGGCGACGCCAGCAAAGCCAGTCTCGGGCGTGGTGATGCGGCGGCTCATCGTCAGATGCCAAGCGCTGGTTGACGCCTCTCTCACGGCCGGGCCGACCCAAAGGGGTACGTCTGGATTGGACTCGTGAAACTTTAGATACCTGTGATACGTCACTTCATCGCCCCGAAACCGCGAACTCTCGTCCATCACCTTCGATTTGGCGTCTTCATCCTTACCGGGTGTCATGCGGCCATCGCCTCTGCCGCGTGTCATACCGCCTGTCATTGAGCCGTGGGTTGTACCGGGCGTCATCGGGCCATGGCGCACCATCGGATCTCCGTGACCGGCCGACTCGTACAGAATAGAAGCGTTGTTTCCCACGACGACCAGCGAGGGCCTTTGCGGAAGCTTGCTGATCATGTGATGCAAATGCGCATCCTGCTCGATGTGCTCCGAAAAGTTATGTCCCGAGGCGGTCATATCGCGCGTGGCGTATTGGGCGATACTGTGAAGCACCATGTCCACCGTTTCGATAGTGCTTTCGGTTTGTTGCGCCACGATTTTGGCGATGGCACTTGCCTTTTGCTCGGCCTGGGCGAGCGCCATTTCATAGTCCTGCCAAGCGTTGAAGCCGACAATCGTGACAAAGGTCGCCATGATGGCGGCGCTGAGCCCAACCATCGCCGGCACTAGACGCATATGGAATTTGCGGTACGAGAGCATGCTGAACCACGTTGATCAGTGTTCGAGATCGGCGCCGCGCCGTTGTACTGGGCCTGGGTGACCGCTGCGCCCGAGTCGCGAAAATCACGAACAAGCAAGGCGACCACGTTGTCCTGGTGCTTGTGGTCGGCGAGTTCCCTTTCCAACCGCGTCGGGCAAGCGCGCAGAGATTTACGCGCCTCACGGTGCTGTTCCGCCGGCTCGAACCCGCTGCCCAGGCCGCAAGTCGCTGGGTCCACCGTAAAGATCTCCAAAACACGTCCAACCCAACAACCATAGATAGAAACCGCTTAACAAAGAGCTAATAAGTCACTGCGGTCATG
>JBHIDG010000522.1:0-1922 GCA_046760025.1 Woeseia sp.
TTCTCTCCGACTCAACTTCAGATTAGCTGATTTCGAATTTCTGGACAGACACTAACTATGTCTCCAGAATAATCTGTAACCCATGTCTCCAGTTTGGACCCAATTTAAACTGGTGGCCAGGGGCGGAATCGAACCACCGACACGAGGATTTTCAGTCCAATGTCGGTAGGCTTCTGGCTTTATGTTTCAATAAGTTACCGGGGCGTCCGTTGCCTTGTCTGCACCACAATGCATAACCATGCAGGACTCATTCACGCAAAACTCACGCGCAGGCTTTGGATAAAAATACCTACATTTATTAATATTTGCTGGTATATTTATCCAATGATCAACCGCGCTACCGACAAGCAGATCGAGGCAGCGAAACGGGTTTTCCGGCGCCATGGCGGCGTTATGAGAACCGGCGAGGCAACTACTCAGGGCGTGCACTGCCGAACACTATATGCGATGCGAGATGCGGGCATACTCGAGCGTCTTGACCGCGGTCTTTATCGCCTGGCCGACCTGCCGCCGCTGTCTGATCCCGATCTCGTCACCGTCGCCCGTAAAATACCTCAGGGCGTAATCTGCCTTATTTCGGCACTTCACTTCCATGACATCACAACGCAGATTCCACATGCTGTCTCGATCGCGGTGAAAAGAGGAACGGAACCTCCGCGTCTCGACTTCCCTCCGATCCAAATCTATTGGTTTTCCGCTGAAGCCTTCACAGCAGGTGTGGAAAAACAGTCCATCGACAAGACTACGATTCAAGTTTACAGCGTCGAGAAAACGCTCGCCGATTGCTTCAAGTATCGGAACAAAATTGGTATGGATACGGTGCTTGAGGCACTCGACCTCTATCGCGAACGCAAGAAGCCCAAACCCAGAAAGCTCATTCAATTTGCAAAGATCTGCCGCGTCGAGCAAGTCATGCGACCGTATCTTGAGACACGTCTGTGAATAAGCGGCCTTTGAAGAATGTCTCGGCTTCCGTACACCAACGATTGCTAGATATTGCCAAGAACACCGCTCGCCCCTTCGACGAGGTCCTCCAATATTTTGCCATGGAGCGTTTCCTGTACCGGCTCAGCCGTTCCCCGCACATCGACTCTTTCGTGCTCAAAGGCGCTTTATTGTTTCGCGTTTGGGATGTACCGGACAGCCGTGCAACCAGAGACATCGATTTTCTGGCCTACCTGGACAACTCGCCGGAGAGTCTGGCGGCTATCGTTCGCGATATTTGCGCCATAAATGAATCAGACGACGGCCTCTCATTTGATCCGGAAAGTGTTAAAGCGCAGCGCATCAAAGAAGACGCCGATTATGAAGGCGTGCGCATTCGGTTTCGCGCTCGGCTCGGGAACGCTCGAATCAGCTTGCAGATGGACGTGGGTTTTGGCGATCTGATACATCCAGGAGCTGTCCAAGCGAGCTACCCTGCCTTACTCGATCTGCCAGCTCCCTCACTTCGCATGTATCCCCCTGAGACCGTCATTGCCGAGAAGGCGCAAGCAATGGTGTACCTCGGGAGTCTCAACAGTCGAATGAAGGATTTCTATGACATATGGCGCATGTCACAACAATTCAGTTCTAACGGCGATGCGCTCTGCGAAGCAATAAAGGGTACGTTCGACAATCGAAAAACTGAGATTATGGAGTTCGATGACATCGTTGCCGAGCTGCTTGATAATGAGAAACTTGACCGGCAATGGACGGCATTTCTTCGAAAATCAGCGCTGACGGGGCCGGGTACATTTCCCCAGGTCTTGACTCCGATCAGCGATTTCCTGTCACCAGTGTTCTCGTCCATCAACAGTGGCAAAGCCTTCGACCAAAAATGGACCGCGCCTGGCCCATGGCGCGTCGATAACTAATTTCGGCTATGTGGTGGCCAGGGGCGGACTGGAACCCCTGAATTCGTGTCTCGTATCTTATTGATT
>JBHIDG010000523.1:0-1911 GCA_046760025.1 Woeseia sp.
TGGCGGAGAGGGCGGGATTCGAACCCGCGGTACGGGGTTACCGTACACTTGCTTTCCAAGCAAGCGCCTTAAACCGCTCGGCCACCTCTCCTTTTCAATTGCTGCTGCCGGACGATATCGGCGGCGGCATCTCCAGGCAGCGGTTGGGGTCGTCTCCCTGCTGCTGCGGCGAGGCCCTTGGGATAGTCATTTCCTTGAATGACTGCAGATCGTCCAGGTCGTCGGGCACCCGAATTCGTTCGCCGCTTTCGCTTAGCTGATAACCCGCCTCGGTGTCGCATTTCGGCGGCCCGCCGAAAAAGCACGAGGTCAACAACGGCAGGGCACTCAAGAGCAACATATATCCGAATATTTGGATCAGCCGCTTCACTTTTTGATCCCCGCCATTGCCATCGCCTGCCTCATTTGCTCGTGATACTGCTCAGCGTAGGGTGTTAACGGCAAGCGAATTCCCGGCGAAATCAGCCCCATCTCGGCCAGCGCCCATTTCAGGGGAATCGGATTGGACTCGAGAAACAGGGCTTTGTTCAGGGGCTGCAATTTCCCGTCCAGCTCTTTCGCTTTGTCGCTGTCGCCTGCCAGGGCCGCCCGGCACATATCCGCCATCAGTCTCGGGGCAACGTTGCCGCTTACGGTCACCACGCCATGCCCGCCGTTTTTTATGAAATCCAGTACCGTGAAATCGTCTCCGCTGTACAGCATGAAATCATTCGAAACCAGAGTCCTTATCTGGTGCAATCGTTCCATGTCTCCGGTTGCCTCCTTGATGCCGAAGATGTTCGGATGCGCGGCCAGTCTCGCAACCGTTTCGGGAAGAATATCGGCGACCGTTCGACCGGGAACGTTGTAAAGAATGATGGGTTTGTCGACAGCGTCTGCGATCGTGGAAAAATGCCGATAGATGCCCTCCTGCACAGGCTTGTTGTAGTACGGCACCACCATCAGGTAGGCATCAATCGCAAACTTACCTACCTCATTGGACAATTTGATCGTCTGCGCAGTCGAGTTCGATCCCGTGCCGGCGATCACCGGCAGCCGACCACTTACGATCTCCACGGCCTTGCCGACGAGTTCGGCGTGCTCCGATTTTTCCAGCGTCGCTGCCTCGCCCGTGGTCCCCGCGATGACCAGCCCGTCGCTACCCTCGCGGACATGAAGATCGATGAGTCTTTCCAGTGCCCCGTAGTCGACGTGATCGTCGGCATCGAATGGAGTCGCCAGCGCGATCAGGCTGCCCTTAAACACAATTGTCCTCGCCTAAGACAAGGCGGCAATGCTACTGTTCGCCTAGCCTGGTGGCAAGAATGAAATCCCCGCGGTTCTCACGGGGCATCTGACAGAACAAGTCGCCAGCAAAATTACAGTAGATTCTCGATAAATGACACAACTTATTGTTTTATCGGTAATTGGTAGCGACCGTGCGGGCATCGTGCAGGAAATCACCAAGGTGATTCTCGACTGTGGCGGCAACATCGAGGAAAGTCGCATGGCGGCGCTAGGCGCAGAATTCGCGATGCTGCTTCTGGTCTCCGGCAACTGGCATACGCTGAGCAAACTGGAATCCGGCCTCGACAAGCTGACCAAAGAAGGCTCGCTGACCATCAACCTCAGGAAAACGGGGCAACCGACGAGTCGGCAAGACTGCATGCCCTACGCCGTCGATGTCGTCTGTCTCGACCACCCCGGCGTGCTGTTCGGCCTTGCCGATTTTTTCGCGAATCGGGACATCGAAATCGCCGATCTGGCGACGCGACGTTACGCAGCCGCACACACAGGGGCGCCGATGTTCGCTGTCCAGATGACGATCAACGTCCCGGGTTCATTGAATTTATCTCGGCTACGCGACGAATTCATGGAATTTTGCGACCACGAGAATCTCGATTCGATTCTCGAACCGGTCAAGTCATAAGG
>JBHIDG010000524.1:0-1909 GCA_046760025.1 Woeseia sp.
CCCGGGCGTGGCCGGGCTACTCCGGCACCTCTACGATGATCTTGATGCTCGAGTAGTATGCAACGAGGTCGTCGATATCCGCGTCCGACAATGTTTTTGCAACAACGTTCATCAGCGGGTGCGCCCGCTGGCCGGAGCGGTATTTGACGAGCTGTTCGCGCAGGTAGAAGTCGATTTGGCCGGCGATATGCGGTGCATTCGGCTGCCGACTCAGGCCGTCCATGCCGTGGCAGGCACGACAGGCCGCAGCCTTCTTCCGACCGGCCGCCAGTTCGCCGGCCGCGGTCGGGTTCGCCGCCCAGGCGACGACACCAAGCAGGACGAGGACGGCGAGGCCGGTCCGGGCAATGACGCGCGGGCGGCGGACGATACACGGTTCTGCAGCGAGGGAATCGATCATTTTCCGACAGAAAAGAATAAAGGCGAGGGGCACGGGAAGCCGTGCCCCTCGCATGTGAAGCGTCTGATCCTAGTTGTCGTACGAGATGCGGTAAATCGCCCCCGTCAGATCGTCGGAAACCAGGATCGAGCCGTCTAGGTACTGGACGACATCGACCGGACGACCCAGATACTCGCCGGTCTCGTCGTCCAACCAGCCCGACGCGAAGACCCCGGTGTTCGCGGCTGCGCCGCTCTCGTCGAGCGAGGTGAACATGACCCGCGCGCCGACCGGCGTCGTCCGGTTCCAGGATCCGTGCTGGGCACTGAAGATGCCGCCACGGTACTTAGCCGGGAACTGTTTGCCTGTGTAGAAGGTCATGCCCAGATCCGCCGCGTGCGCGACCATCTCGACCTCGGGGAAGATCGCGTCTGCAGGCGGATCCTCGTTTTCGTAATCCACCGTCCGAACCTGTCCGCCTCCGTACCAGGGGAAGCCGAAGTGCTGCCCCGGACCGGTGGCGCGATTCAGCTCGCCCGGAGGAATATCGTCGCCCATGCCGTCGACCTGGTTGTCGGTGAACCAGAGGTCGCCGTTTGCCGGGTTGAATCCGAGGCCCACGGAATTGCGAATGCCCTTGGCATAGACCTCCCAGTTCGAGCCGTCGCGCTCCATGCGCACGATGCCGCCGACGCCGATCTCCTCGTACCACTCGCGCTTCGCCGCAGGCTGCACGTTATAGGGCTGGCCCTGGGTGATGTAGAGCTTGTTGTCGGGGCCGATCGTGCAGGTGCGGGCGCCGTGGTTGAACGATTCCTCGGATTTCGGGATCAGCTGCGCCTTGACCACCCCGATCGCCACGTCCGGTCCCTCGTAGAAGAACTCCGCCGCCGGGAAGACCAGCACGCGGTTGTGCTCGGCCAGATAGAGGAAGCCATCCTTGCTGAAGCACACTCCGTTCGGGACCGAGAACGCGATGCTGGGGGCGAAACGCTTGACCTCTTCCCCGACGCGGTCCTTGTCGCGGTCGGTGACCGCCCAGACCTCGGTTTTCCGGGTGCCGACGAAGACCACGCCGACGTTGTTGCCGACCGCCATATGCCGGGCATCGGGCACGATGGCGTAGAGCTCGATCTTGAACCCCGGCGGCAGCTTGATCTTCTCGAGATTGGCCCTCAGCGCGTCCGCCTTACTGCCGCTCTGCGGTACGATCGCCAGCTCCAGCGGGGTGCCGGTGGTCTTCATGTCCATCAGCTTCTCGATCGTACCGGCGTAAGCACCGGGCGATGCGCCGACCAGCAGCGCCATCATGCTCGTCACAAGCAGTGTTCGAAGTAGCATTTTTTCCTCCCGAAGATTCGTATTTGTATCAACAGATTGTACGGCGCGGTTAAATGTTGGCGTGAAGACATCCGGCGTCCATTCGCCACGGCCGGACGAGCCCGCACCAGTCTCGTCGCGGCCGCAAGCCGGGTTGTCGCGTTACGGAGAGTCTCCGATCGTCACGCCAGCTTCACCCGTCTTTCTCGT
>JBHIDG010000525.1:0-1895 GCA_046760025.1 Woeseia sp.
CATCCGGGTTACGGCTTCCTGTCGGAGAACGCCGACTTCGCCGAACGGGTGGAGTCGTCCGGATTCGTGTTCATCGGTCCGCAGGCGGCCGCCATCCGTCTGATGGGGGACAAGGTTTCCGCGATCAAGGCCATGAAGTCCGCCGGTGTCCCCTGCGTACCCGGATCGGACGGGCCGCTCGGCGACGACGTCGACGAGAATATCCGCTTGGCCAGGGAGATCGGCTACCCGGTCATCATCAAGGCCTCCGGCGGCGGCGGTGGTCGCGGAATGCGCGTCGTGCATGCCGAAGCTTCGCTGCTCGCTGCAATCACCGTCACCAAGGCCGAAGCACGTGCGGCATTCAGCAACGACATGGTCTACATGGAGAAATTTCTCGAGAGGCCGCGCCATGTCGAGTTCCAGGTGCTCGCCGACGGCCAGGGCAATGCCGTGCACCTGGGCGAGCGCGATTGTTCGATGCAGCGCCGCCATCAAAAAGTCATCGAGGAAGCTCCGGCGCCTGGCATCAGCGAGGAACAGCGCCAGCAGATCGGCGAACGCTGCGTCAATGCCTGTCTCGAAATTGCTTATCGGAGCGCCGGCACTTTCGAATTCCTGTACCAGGACAACGAGTTCTACTTCATCGAGATGAACACCCGGCTGCAGGTCGAACATCCGGTAACCGAGATGATCACGGGCGTCGATATCGTACGCGAGCAGTTGCGCATCGCGAATGGCGAGAAGTTGCGGATCACGCAGGACGATGTCCGTATCCAGGGTCATGCGATCGAATGCCGGATCAACGCGGAAGATTCGAAGACCTTCATGCCGTCGCCTGGCCCGATCAACCTGTGGCACGCGCCCGGAGGACCCGGAATCCGTGTCGACAGCCATGTGTACAGCGGCTACAGGGTCCCTCCGTTTTATGATTCGATGATCGGCAAGCTGATCGCGCACGGGCACAGCCGCGACGCAGCGTTTGCGCGCATGCGAAACGCACTGACCGAAATCGTCATCGAGGGCATCAAGACGAACGTCCCGTTACACCAGGAAATTTTCCAGCACGCGGCGTTCCAGACCGGCGGCACGGATATTCATTACCTGGAGAAGCGCCTTGGCCTCGTGTAACGCGGCACGCTTCGCGATGTAGAACTGACCCGGGATGGATTGGCGACAGTTTGTCATGAATCTTGAATCACTGAACCCGGAACTCGTCGAGGAAATATTCCTGCGCCGTGGCGCGCACTCGGTTACATTCAGCGATGCCGGCGACGATCCGGTACTCGAACCCGCTCCCGGGGAGACGCCGCTTTGGAGCGATACCTGCGTGACCGGGCTGTTCTCTCCCGACGCGGATTTGCAATTACTGCAGGACGAACTGCTGCAGTCCCTGTCGCTGGACCGGTTGCCGCCGCACCGCATCGAGTCACTCGAGGATCGTGCCTGGGAGCGCGAGTGGCTAAGAGATTTCGGCCCGATGCGCTTCGGCGAGAGACTCTGGGTCTGCCCCGGCGATTCGGAGGCGGACGCAGACGATGCCATCATCGTTCGCCTCGATCCAGGGCTCGCATTCGGCACGGGAACGCATGCAACGACAGCCCTGTGCCTCGAGTGGCTGGCCGGCCTCGATGTCACGGGACGTACGCTGCTCGACTACGGCTGCGGCTCGGGGATCCTGTCTGTCGCCGCGCTCAAGCTCGGTTGCACCCAGGTCACCGCAATGGACATCGACCCGCAGGCCGTTACGGCGACGCGCGAAAATGCCGTGCGAAACGGTGTCGAACGCGCGATGATGTTGACCGCCAGCGCGGCGACGATCGCAGGACAATTTGATATTGTCGTCGCAAATATTCTGGCCGCGCCCTTGATCGACCTCGCAGACTCGATCGCCCGGTATGTGAGAACCGGTGGTT
>JBHIDG010000526.1:0-1871 GCA_046760025.1 Woeseia sp.
AATCATCGGGTTCGCGCGATCAACAATGAGCTGGCGCAAAAAACTTTTTTGCCCGGCTGGCTGCGTTCGGTGGGGCCCGGCTGGATCGGCTGGGGCGTCGAGAGTTTCATGGATGAGCTGGCCGGCCTGGCCGGTGTGGATCCCATCGATTTCCGGCTGGCACGGCTCGACGGCGCCGGAAAAAATGCGGGTAAAGCGCCGGAGGCGGTCAACGGGGCGCTTCGACTCGCGGCAGTTCTCGAGGACGTCAGGGGCCGCTCGGGCTGGGGCAAGGCTCTTCCGGATGGCGAGGGTATGGGCGTCGCCGTCTGCTGCGGTCAGGAAAGATCGATGCCGACCTGGATCGCCTGTGTTGCGCATGTGGCCCTCGACAAACGGTCGGTCAACGTGAAGAAGATCTGGCAGTCGATCGACTGTGGCACGATCGTGCACCCGGACGGCGCGATGGCGCAGGCGGAGGGCGCGACACTGTGGGGATTGAGCCTCGCATTGCACGAGGGTTCACCTATCAGCGACGGCCAGGTCGGAGACCGTAACCTGGACTCCTATACGCCGCTGCGCATGGCCGATGTGCCGGAACTCGACATCAAGTTCATCGACAGTACCGAGTTCCCCACCGGCCTCGGCGAGCCGCCTCTGATTCCTGTGGCGCCTGCGATCGGCAATGCCGTCTATGCGGCGAGTGGTACCCGCGTACGCGATTTGCCGATTCGCCTTTAAGTCGGTTGCCACAGCCCGGTGCTGACGTCGCCCGCTTGCGGGCGGCTTATGCGTCGATGACCCGGATATGGCGGTTCAGACGCTCGAGCGGTTCCGTGAATATCCTCGTAAACACCTCGTTCATGCGACGTGTCAGGTCATCGAGAAACTGATCGACGTCCTCCAGCGCGACAAAAGTCGAATAGCCCTTTTCCAGGAACGATTGCAGGGCAATGAAGCCCGCGAGTCGTGCCGGCGCATGCATGGCCTTGAGAGTCAGGCGGATCATCGGAATGTGGACGATATGCTCGAGCTTCCGCCCAAGCTCCCTGATCAGCTGAATCAGCTCAATGGATTCGTCCAGGCTGCTGGCTCGCCGGCATGCCGAACAGTAGTCGAATTCCGAAAAATCGGAATCGACAGGTTTTTCGCCGTATAGCTGACGGCAAATCGACACATTGATCGCAAGCACCCGTGCGTTGAGCTCCATCGCCGCCGCCACCGTATGCAACGCCGTGTCCGGCAGCATTCTGGACATGATCGGCACGATCCGGGCGATGTCGTGATCGCGCCGGCTGACGCCGATCCCCATCAGGTCGGAGACCACGAAATCGACCGCCGCCGCATAGTCGGGGGACTCCCTTAGATCCTCATATAGCGGCAACAGGTAGTCGATTTGCCAGGCAACAAAACGCTGGTACCGCTCCAGGAGCTCGGGATCACCGAGATACTCCTGATGTATGTCGTTGCTGCGCGCGGAATATTGGCGCAGCTTTTCTGCGGCGTTCACATTCAGGTTAGGCCTGTACTCGGAGCACTTTTTTGTCGATCTTGCCGATCGGTGTCAGGGGCATCTCGTCGATCAGCCTGATTACCTTGGGTACTTTGTAAGGTGCCATGTTGGCGCGGCAGAAATCGGTTATTTCCCGTTTCACGGTTGCTGAATCCATGTTCTTCGAGTCCGGTGCCAGTTCGACATAGAGATTGACGATATCGCTGCCAGGGCGTTTCTCGTCCGGCGTCGCGATTACCGCGGAGTGCGAGATGAAGTCCAGGCTCTGCAGCTTGTCTTCGACCTCGACAGAAAACACTTTGAACCCCCCCACGATCAGCATGTCCTTGGCGCGGTCGCAGAGATAGATGTATCCGTCCTCGTCCATGTAGCCGACGTC
>JBHIDG010000527.1:0-1860 GCA_046760025.1 Woeseia sp.
CCGCCTTGTCGACGTCCGCAAACGCAACGACGGCTAGCATAAGCAGGAATGTTCCGGTAACTGTGCGCATCGGAGTCACTCGGCCAGCACGATCGTCGACGGGAATTCGATACCCCGCTCGGTAAACGCGATGTCGACGGTCATGCGCGAGAACATGTCGCCGACGACGCCCATCATGTCGTCAATCGCCGCCTTCAATTCCGGCGAAACCTTGTCTTCTGCGTCGTCGTCCGTCACCGCCTGCCCAACGAATTCGTAGTAGCGGGCCGCGTCCATCTCCATGCTGAAGAAAGGCGGTGGCTGATTGAAATCGGCCGTCAGCATGTCACCCAGTCGAGCTTCCGTACCGGCCCCGATCGAGACGGCGAGTGCGTTCTGCGACATCGCCACATGCGCCGAATCCACGACGCCGGCCAGTTGAGGAGATTCGAGTCTAACCGGCTTGCCGTCAGGTTGCAGGTCAAGGGCTGCGATCTCGGGGCTGAACATGGCACCCATCTCGAGCAGCCCCTCCGCATTGTCGGTCGAGATGAGCAGTCGCAGGTCGGCCGAGGTGGGCGGCTGTTTTTTCGCGAGATCCATCCCCCTGATATCCTCGACCACCGCAAGAAATCCTTTGAAGCCATAAACGATCGGAGGGACCGGCTGGTTCAGCGCCTGCCGGCCGGCCGAAACACCTTCCTGAAGCTCTGCAAAGAGTTCGCACTCAAACGGATCGGCCTCCAGCGCGTCGAGCCGGGCCGAATAGAACTCGCGCGCGGCGAGCATATCGATGCTCATACCGAACGCAAACAATCCGCCCTGCTCGCTTCCCAGTCCCGGAACCGGGGCCGACAGCCCGGCCAGCCCCGCCGCCAGATCGCTGCGAAGTTCGATGATGGTATTGGAGGTAAACCGCTCCGTGCTCATCTCGGTATAACCCGTAATGACACGCGGTGCTGCGGCGGACATCGCCCGGATCTCCGATTTGCACACGCCGCTCAGCACCGATCCGTCATACTCCATGAGCCTCAGGAGTTCGGCGTTAACCCCGGACTGATCATCGAGGAACGTCGCAACGACGCGCTCGACATCGATCAAGCCGATCGAGTGCGACAGAAAACCGTTGTCCGCAATGATCTTCTGCAGCTCGCCCGTATCGGCGATGCTGGACGACGGCGCGGTCAGCCCCAGTACGTTTTTGAGCAGGCCCTCCGACAAGTCTGCCGGCACGATGGTCAATACGAGTTCATCCTCTGCGACCGCGACGATGAAACGCGCCTCGTCGTCGCCGGCATAGCGGTACACCTGGCCGTCGATCGACGCGCTCAACATTCGCTGATCTGCCGCCTCCTCCATGCGCGAGATAGTCGCTTCGAGCAGGTCGCCGTCGGACAGCGTCATCCGCATGACCGGCAACAAACCCGATCCGTACAAAACCACGGTCGAGTCACGATCGATGCCCGCAGCGCGAATCCCATCGACACTCAAAAGGCCCGCCAGTTCGTTAAGGAGGGCCGCCCCCTGTTCGGAAACGCCTTCATCGGAATCGGCCCCCTCTGCCGCCGGAGTCTGCACGATCTTTCGCAGCAAATCCTGATAGGACTTCAACATCAGGTCCAGCTTGGGCTCGAACTTGTCGGCAACGTCCTCAGGCAGCGGATCGACCATCGCGAACACGTATGGCGTGTCTGCCGGGACGTACCTGAGCAGTCCCGGATCGGGTGTCGCTCCGGTGGTCGCCATGCTGTCGTTTGCGAACTTCGGCGAGTCGGACCATCCCGAGGCCCGCAAGGTGGCCGAGGCCGTGCGCATCCTGAAGGCGCGGGAGCCCGGGCTTCCCGTGATCGGCGAGATCCAGGCGGACTGGGCCGTGATCCC
>JBHIDG010000528.1:0-1857 GCA_046760025.1 Woeseia sp.
GGACGGACTCCGGGTCCGTCCAGGAGTACGTCCCCGTTCCTAGAATCGTATGACGCGTGCAAGCGCTTTGGTAAAAGCAGCCGATTTTTCGGAGGCGACGTGCGATCCGTCGATGCTCAGGTATCCGGCTAGCTCGGGATAGTCCTCGAAGTGTACGAACCGGGCACCGATATTTTGCTCCATGTATCCCCAGAATCGCTCGCTCGGAAACATCCGCCTCTCGAGTTGTCTCACGATGCCTCCCGACGGCAGGCGCAGGAAAATGACTCTGCAGCCTTTGGCTTTGAGTATCTCGACCAGTGCGGACACGTAGTTTACGAGATGCGCAAACTCAGCTGCCTCGTATGGTTCCGTATTCTCGAGATAAAGGTCGACGATGCTCTGCGGATTCACGGGGTGATCGAACTTCGCGTAGTCGACGCTTACCGACCTGTCTCTGAAGGTGTGTTTGAAATCAGGGCCCGGTAAGTTGCCGTTCTTGAAAATCTCCGGCAGCACTCGGGTGACAGCCGCATCCGGGGACCGGAATGCAAACAGCCCCTGTATCGCAAGCCGCAAATCGTGCTCGATGCGCTGCGAACGCGATTGCGAGCGGTAGTACGCTACCCATGCCGACTGATTGCCCGCGTCGAGTTTCGACAATCTGCGATTGAAGGAGAACGCCGGGGCCACCGAAAAGAGAATAGTGCCGGCGAAACGCGGATCGACGGCCAGGTCTTCGAGCAGCGGTATGGCCGAGGTGCCCTCGACCGCAAGCTGCGCGACTCTGCCGCCCAGTTCCCTCGCGAGCGTCTCCGGATGAATCGCGCGCTGCACGCGCGATGCGCCCAGCACTGCAATGGAATTGCTGCCCCAGTCATTCAGGTCGTGTCGGGTGGCAACCCAGAGCTCACGGTTATCGACATATTCCGGCAAGATGGCTGCGCTTCGAAGACGCCACTCCCAGACGCCTGTGGCCAACAACAAGAAAGCCATTGCGAGTGTCCAGGCCGGCCACCACCTGCTGCGCCCGTTTTCAGTTTTCAGAATCGATGTTCGCACGTTGATCCGGCCCTCCCGCAAATCAGAACTCGAAGTAGATGAAGTCACGTTCCTCTCCCGGTGAGAGCACCATGGCCGTCAGCATGGCCCCCAGTATCAGCCCGACGACGGGCCAGGGCAGATTGCCGATGACCGTCTCGAAGCGCCGGTTCCGCATGAACCAGTGAGTGGCCAGCAACGCGGCAACAACGACGATGACTGCCTGGATTTCCACCGCTCCCAGCAGCCGCTCCCCACCATCGAAGGTCAGCATTGCCACCAGCAGACTGCCCGCCGCCGCCGCGTCCTCGGCCCGGAACAGGACCCAGGTCAGGCATATGGCGGTCCAGGTGGCGACCGCTGCCAGTAACCTCACGGGCGCCGCATGAGCGATCCGAGAATTCTCGAACATCGCCCGTGCGCCACGCTCCATGACCAGCAGCAAACCGTGCACGCCGCCCCAGAGGACAAACAGCCACGATGCGCCGTGCCACAAGCCGCCGAGCAGCATCGTCAGCATCAGGTTCACGATGGTCCTCGCCTGACCCGCCCGATTACCGGACAGGGAGATGTACAGGTAATCCCTTAGCCAGGTCGACAATGTGATGTGCCAGCGTCGCCAGAAGTCCGAAAAGCCGATCGCACCGTAGGGAGACAGGAAATTCCACGGCAACTCGAAACCCAGACACTTGCCGAGTCCGACGGCAATCATCGAGTAGCCGTTGAAATCGAAGAATATCTGCCCCGCGAAAGCCATCGTACCGACCCACGCATCGGTGCCGTTTGCGGCAGCGGCCTCGCCGTATACCCGTTCGACTACCGGCGCCAGCACGCCGT
>JBHIDG010000529.1:0-1844 GCA_046760025.1 Woeseia sp.
CGCTCCCCCGGGTCTGCGGCCGCACACCCCGCGGCTGCCCTCGCCCACGAGCTTGCCTCAGGGGGTCCGCCGAAGGGCCATCCGTGTCCCTGCGGCGGACGCACGAGATCCCTCTCGTGCCCCTTACGGGCCCGCTCTTCGTCTGCACTCGGGGCTCGGCTTGACCAAGGGGGCCAAAAAAAGCAAGGCAACTTCGCCTTACTCAAATCATTCGCCTGCGTGGGCGCGCGGCTCGGCGAAAGATGCCTAAAAAATACCAACACAAAACACCGCTCTTTGGCTATACTCAGGCTCAGCCTGACCAAGGGGGCCAAAAAACCAACAAGACGCTGCCACTTCGTGCTTGGTCTTTGCCTTTTCTCCTCGCTACTAGCCACTCGCTACTAGCTACCGCTTTATTACCAATCACGGTTCACGAATCACAGTTAACGACTAACGTTTGACGAAAGTTCAAAAAACGTCGTGTATATAATTATTCCAGCTCGTTATGACTCGACCCGTCTGCCGGGCAAGCCGTTGCGGGACATCGCCGGCAAACCGCTGATTCAGTGTGTCTATGAGCGCGCCGTTGAAAGCGGCGCCGAGAACATCGTGGTCGCTACTGATGATGCGCGTATCAAAGATGCTGCTGTGTCTTTCGGGGCCCAGGTATGTATGACAGCGCGTGACCATCGCTCGGGTACCGAACGCATTGCCGAAGTAATTCAAACCTTGAAAATTGATGAAAACGAGACAATTGTTAACCTGCAGGGTGATGAGCCGCTCATGCCGGTCAGTCTCATCAGATCGGTAGTCGATAGTCTTGGGAATCGGCCAGAAGCGGACGTTGCAACTGCTATGTACCCGATCTCTGACGCAGGCACATTTAACGATCCGAATGTAGCCAAGGTAGTATGCGATAGTCAGGGATTTGCGCTTTACTTCAGTCGAGCGCCGATTCCTTGGCCTCGAACCACCGCCACAGCTCCTGGGGTTGTGGCAACACCGCGGGAAGCCTTTCGGCACATCGGTCTTTATGCCTATCGTGCTGGATTCGTTGTGCGCTACGCATCGTGGTCTGCCTGTGTGCCCGAACAGATAGAAATGCTGGAGCAGCTGCGGGTCCTGTGGCACGGTGCGCGTATTTTCGTGTGCCAAGCATCAGAGGTACCCGGTCCAGGCGTCGATACACCGGAAGATCTGGAGCGGGTACGGGAAATGTTCAGTAAAGTCAGTAGCGAGTAGCGAGTTTTGGCACACGGGCGCTATACTATCGTTTGTACATGGTTTCTTCGTTGTTCGCTGCTGGCCACAAATCGAAAATGATCAAAATCCTATTTGTTTGTCTCGGAAACATTTGCCGTTCACCGACGGCCGAGGGCGTCTTCCGCAAGCTGGTCGAAGGCGCCAATTTGCAGCGACACATCGAGGCCGACTCCGCCGGAACACATGCGTATCACATTGGAGAGCCTCCGGACCAACGTGCGCAAACGGCGGCCGCGCGCAGAGGTGTAGACCTGAGCGCGATGCGGGGGCGTCGAACGACGGTCGAGGACTTTCACGAATTCGATTATATCCTGGCGATGGACCGGCAGAACTTCAGCTATCTGCAGGCTCAGTGCCCGGAAGATTTGCTCTACAAAGTCCGACTGTTCATGGAGTTTGCACCCGATTATCCCAACGATGAGGTCCCCGATCCCTACTTCGGTGGCACTACGGGATTCGATCGCGTGCTCGATATGATAGAAGATGCCGCGAATGGTTTGCTTCGTGAGATTCGCCGCGAACGCGTAGCGTGATGTTTTAAGTTTCGCCTACCGGCGAGTATTCTAATCGGGTTCTCGCACCCGAAGGCGAGGTACTTT
>JBHIDG010000530.1:0-1823 GCA_046760025.1 Woeseia sp.
GGCGAGCGCCGGAAAGCGGGACCGGATTGCATCGATGTCGTACTTCATGAAGTGTTGTTGTTATTGGTCGCGCCTAGTCCTGCGCGTTTCCGCCCCAATTGGCGCGGTGAGCTTCTTTGGCGCGCTGACGCAGGCGTGCATGCCGGTTGGTGAGAAGAAGTGTGCTCGGGTCGCAGACTTGCGCCTTGATCAGCCCCAGGTCGCTGGCAGCGTCGAACAGACTGGGATACCAGCGCTCCCAGTCGGGCAACAACTCCTCGACCTGCTCGCGGAGATTCATCGGCCAAATGTATATTAGCCGATCGGTCGTGACAACGACGGTGTTCGAATATGCGAATCAGTCCGCCAGCAATTTTGTGACCATCGACATGGCCGCAAGAAGCATGGCGCCGAGAACGATGGTCGAGGCGTGCGGAACAATATCCAGTGACAAGCCGGCAAAATCTGCCGGAATCAAGGTCAACAATTGACTGAAAGCGACGATCAGTTGGCTCAACGGTTTTAACGCGATGGCCGCACCGATCACGAAAGCCGTGGGCAAGGAGAGACGCCGGATCCAGATGCGCCGCCTGATCCTGGACATGACCTTGCGAGAGAAGCCTGCGTCTGCAACAGGCTCCGAGCTGAACAGAGTCTCGAGCTTCCGGTCCTCGTTATCCTTAAGCCTGTCAACCATATTGATGATCTTCGAATTCAAAACTTTCCCTGATCTTTTCCTTGCCGCGAAAGATGATCGATTTCACCGTACCGACCGGCAGTTCCGCGGCATCGCCTATTTCCCTGTGCGACAGCCCGCAGGCATAGGAAAGAATCATCACCGCGCGCTCCTGCTCCGTCAAGACCGCGAGAAAACGGTCGAGATCGCCGAGCTCGTCCGACTCCTCCGCATGCGCGCCGTCGCTTGATTCGGCCATATGACCCATCCTCTCCAGTACCTGATCGTATCGTGACGATTTTCGCTTCGATTGCAGGAATGTCGTGTAAGCAATTTTAAGCAGCCAGCCTATGAACGAACCGCGACCGGCAAAGGTGTGGAGTTTGTCCCAGGCGTGCAGAAAACACTCCTGCGCGAGGTCGTCGGCCAGGTCATGGTCGCGGCAGAGTCTGCGCAGGAAGTTCCTGACCCGGGATTGATGGCGGCGCACCAGTTCGCCGTACGCAGCAGTATCCTGCTGCGCCACCACCCGAGCGACCAAGTCAATGTCATCATCGCCGTGCACACCCGTTGCTTCCGTACTTATCCGGATTCACCCCGGGGGGCGAATCGCCACATAATCAGGTAGGCAACGCCGATGGCAAACGGAAACGCTGCACCTGCCAGAGAGCCTTTGAATGCATATCCGCTGGGATCGGGCGCGAAGAACCCGCTCAAGGCGAGACCGCCGGCAACCGCCAACCAGATCAGGCCGAGCCTGACGTCCTTGTTTTTTCCCGGTTCCGGACTGCCCAACCGACTGATGATCTCCGGTGTTAGCTCGTTACCTCGCTCGAGCGCGAGCCTGATTGTTTGCTGCATCTCGGCGCGCGAGCGGTGCCGGAAATACAGCACGATAAAAAAGATCAGCGCGATTGCCGCAAACAACGCGATGGGTATCAGTTCTTCAACCATTTGGTGTCTCCATTTGCTTTATGGCGCAGCATTGCTGCCTGTTATGGAGTAGATGCCGCCAGGGGCCCGACTGGATGCACCGGGCGGGTTTTTTTGTTAAAAAGAATCGTTTTATTTATCAATCACTTGCGGTGCCGGTCATATATCTGTGAGCGACCGTCAACCAATTTACCGCAATCTCGTTTGTTACTACACCTCCCGAGGGACGCATCCT
>JBHIDG010000531.1:0-1819 GCA_046760025.1 Woeseia sp.
CTGTACCTGACCGACCCGGTCATCGACCGCACCAATCGCGAAACCTGGGAGGAAACCGGGTCGTTGTCACTGCACGACCGCGCCTGTGCCGAAGTCGAAGAGCGGTTGTCCGCGTACACACCGTTGCAAACGGACGCCGAAATCGATGCCGCGATGCGGCGCCTGATCACCAACGGGTTCGAAAATCAACAGGACTTGCCGGAATTGCCTCCGCCACCGCAGCCGAAAGGCCCCAAAGCCCGCCCCGGTCGCCGTGGCCGCGCCGGTCGCCGCCGCGCCTGAACCGTCCCGCCCAAATCCGGCCGACGCTACGTTTGTAATGTCCGCTTTACGCTCCAAAGCGGCCATTGAGCTAATATGAACCTGAAGGGCCGCTAATGACTGCGGATTCAATCGATCGCCGCAACACATTCGGCAAATTTCTCTGCCGGTGAATAAAATTGTAGCGTTTTCCTGGGTCGCTCGTTAAGTCGTCGAGCGACAGCATTGAGTCGATTCTGATGCACGTTCGACAGGTCCATTCCCTTCGGGAAGTACTGTCGTAGCAGGCCGTTGGTGTTCTCGTTGGAGCCGCGTTGCCAAGGATGCTGTGGATCGCAGAAGTAGACCTTGATATCGGTCGCCAGAGAGAAGCGCGGATGATCAGCCATCTCGGCACCACGATCCCAGGTCAGCGACTTGTAGAGTTCCCGCGGTAACTTGTGAGCGTACTTGATCAATGCATTGATCACCGTCCTGGTGTCTTTGCTCGGCACCCGGACGAGCATCACGTAGCGTGTGTACCGTTCCACTAACGTCGCGATCTGGCTGTTGTTGCTGCCGAACAGCAGGTCGCCTTCCCAGTGACCCGGCACCGCACGGTCCGCAGCCTCGGCTGGGCGTTCACGGATCGATATCGTGTTGGTGATCTGCCCCAGACCTTCGCCCTTGAGGGTCTTGTGGCGCGACCGACGGATCGCGCGGGTCTTGCGCAGTTGCTTCACGAGCTCTTTCTTCAAGGCCCCGCGGGCCTGGATGAACAGCGTCTTGTAGATCGTCTCGTGTGACACCTGCAGCGCCTCGTTATCCGGGTAGCTGCGCTTGAGCCAGCCGGCGATCTGCTCCGGGGCCCACTGCATCTGCAGCTTCGCAGCGACCAACCGCGCCAATGCTCGGTTCTCGGCCAGTTTACAGGTCTTGAGCCGCCGGGCTCGTTCCCAGGCCGCGTTATCGGCCTTGTTGGCGCGGTAACGCCGCCGGCCACCGTTGCGCCCGAGCTCTCGGCTTACCGTCGACGGGGCTCGGCCCAGCTCTGCCGCAATGCAACGGATCGAGCAGCCGGCAACGATGCCTCGAGAGATCTCTTCGCGCTCAGCCAACGTCAGTGCATGTCTGGAACGGCGACGCCGTCGTGGTCGAAGACCACCGGTACGACAAAGGACCTTCTGAATCGATGAATGACTGCGACCAAATGATCGTGCGATCGAGTTCTGCGACTCACCCTGGAACCAACGTTCGAATATCTTCTGCTGGTCAGCCTCAGTGTAGTAAATCCTCTTTGGGTACCCCATCTGCAACACCTAGACTCTATCACTATAGAGGGAGGTGTTGTCGATGAAGTACCGAACGAGGATTTATTACACAGAAGAGCAGAAGTCGCTGATGTGGGATCGCTGGCAATCGGGCGATTCGTTACGTGAGATTGCCCGACTGTTTGATCGACGGCATTCGTCGGTTCGCGGCATTTTTGAACGGCACGGGGGTATGCGTCCGCGGACTCGGCGACGTTCGTCACGCTCGTTAACCCTTGCCGAACGAGAAGAGATATCGCGCGGCATGG
>JBHIDG010000532.1:0-1786 GCA_046760025.1 Woeseia sp.
TTGCATCCAGCGAAACCGAGGATCGGCAAAGCCCGCAGGGCCGACACGAGGTTCTCCGGCCGTACCGGCAGCGGCAGATAGACACCGTCGATCCGGTATTTGTCCAGCCAATAGCCATGCAGCTGCGGCGACCGCGAGTGGATCACTGGCCAGCCGACGATACCGGCCAGCCGGGTCGAGCCGGTGAGCATCATTGCGCCACCACCTCGTGGTCTCTCAGGAACGCCAACAGGGGCAGCATCGGCAGGCCAAGGATGGTGAAGAAATCTCCGTCCACTTGCGAGAACAGCTGCGTGCCGAGCCCCTCGAGCTGATATACACCCACGGAGTCCAACGCCGCCTCCCCCAGCGTCTCAAGATAGCCGTCGATGAACTCGTCGCTGAACGACCGCATGGTCAGGCGCGCGCTAGCCAGATGATGCCAGAGCCGCATCCCGTCTCGGGCGACGCAGGCGCCACAGATTAGTTCGTGGGTCCTCCCCCTCAGCGCCATGAGATCCGCCCGGGCCCGGGCCGAGTCGGCCGGCTTGTCGAACCACGTTCCGCCACAGACCAGCATTTGGTCAGCGCCGACAACCAGGGCCCCCCGATGACGCAGCGAAACCCGCAGCGCTTTCAACTCCGCAAGGGCCTCCACCACGCTCGCCGGCGACGCCCCTTCGGCGCGCAGGGCGCCCTTGATCTCCTGTTCGTCCACGCCCGGCGGGTCAGGGATGACCATGACGCCGGCGTTCTCGAGCAACCGAGCCCGCACGCGACTGCTCGACGCCAACACCACCGACGTTGTTTCCACCGCCCGACCGGCCAGCCCTACCGACATAACGACGCGCGCAGCATTGACTCCCCGTGATTCAGTCCTGCCAGCCACCGTGCAGGTTCATGATCGCCGCCGCGGTCTCCTCGATCGACCGGCGGGTCACGTCGATCACCGGCCAGTCATGCTCGGTGAACAGTCGCCTGGCGGCTGCTAACTCGGCCTTGACCGTCTCCGGGTCGGTATAGTCGGTTTCCTGCTCCTGATTGAGCATTCGCACACGATTGCGGCGGATCTGAATCAGTCGAGCGGGATCCTTGGTCAGGCCGACGATCAGCGGTCCGCCGTCCTCGACCGCTGGTATAGACAACAGCTCCAGCGGCAATGGACAGCCGGGGACGACCGGCACATTGGCCGCCTTCAACCCGCGATTGGCAAGGTACATGCAGGTTGGTGTCTTGGAGGTGCGTGATACGCCGACCACCACCACATCGGCCTCGATAAGATCCTGCGTCGATTGACCGTCATCATGGTTAAGGGCGAAGTCGATGGCCTCGATCCGTCCGAAATACTCGGCGTCCAGCACGTGCTGGCGCCCGGGAAGGTTACGACTCTCGAGCTCGAGATGCCTGCCCAGGGCCGCCATGGCCGGGTCAAGCACCGAGACACAAGGCACCTGCAATTGCCGGCACAGCTCAGTGAGGGCAGTGCGGAACTCCGGATTGACCAGGGTGAACATCACGGGACCAGGGTTGGCCTTGATGCCGACGAGCAGCCGCTCGAGCTGTCGGTCGGTGCGGATCATCGACCAGAAGTGTTCGGTCGGCTCGATGCCCTCGAACTGGACCAAACAGGCCCGCGCGACGCTGCTCACGCTTTCGCCGGTCGCATCGGAGACCAAATGTAGATGAAACGTCTTCATACCAGCTACTTCACTACCGGCAACCGCTTTCGACGAAGGTTTTACCCTCGTCCCGCCCGTGCCAAAAGAGGAATTACGTGCACAACCGCGACCTACCGCTCACCACCGAG
>JBHIDG010000533.1:0-1777 GCA_046760025.1 Woeseia sp.
GGCTGGCTGCTGGCTGGAATCGCCAGCAGTCAAAACGAGACCGGAGACGCTCCCGAGGCTGAGTTCCACATGGTGCGCTTGGTCCACGGGGATTATGGAAGGGCCGGATTCCGTTTTTGGGGTCGGCCCTATTGGGCGATTGACTATCCCCTGGCTGAAGAAAACTTCCTTCCGGCACTCCGCGAGACGACCACTATTGACGTTGCGGATGACAGCCGACATCTGGAGATAACGGACGACCGGATCTTCCAGTATCCTTTTCTGTTCATGCAGCAGCCCGGGAACGGGAACTGGAACCCCACCGCTCTGGAGGCTGAACGCATGCGGGAGTATTTGCTGCGCGGCGGGTTCCTGGTGGTCGACGATCTTCACGGTGAGTACGATTGGCGTGTTCTTGAATCCGGTATGCGGCGCGTTTTTCCAGACCGTCCGATTGTTGATATTCCGGAGGACGATCCACTGATGAACGACTTTTTCCTGCTCGACAAGCTCACGCAGATTCCTGGTCAGCGGCACTTGCGATACGGTTCCGGCGGACGAATCGTGGCGCAGATGCAAGGTCCGCCGAGTTTGCGGGGCATCTACGACGATCACGGCAATCTGATGGTCGTCATCAACTTCAACATCGACATGGGCGATGGCTGGGAACATGCTGGCGATCGCCCGTATCCGGTTGGGATGAGTGCGTTGGCGTATCAATTTGGCGTGAACTACGTCATCTACGCCATGACGCACTGAAAAATCGCTCTAAAGCCCTCGCCGAACCCGCCTCGAGCCCGGATTATTCATAGGCTGTCGTAGCGAATGGACGGGTCGATTCTTCCTACGATATTGAGCCTCTAGTGTGGTGCTCAATCCCTCGTCGGCACTCCTCAGGAGAGGGAGTTTAGCCGAAGTCAAACGTTCAAGGCTGTTCAGGGTGCACCATAGAGTTGTGCATGTTGAGCAAGCGCCAGCGTCCTGCACTTTTCCGACAGATTGCCATTCCACGCCCTTCGACTAGCCCGTTGGGGAGCGTAATAGTGTAAGCATATCCGTACCAGACGGCATCACCTAATAATCGCAGGTCACGGGAATGAAACTCTATGCGAGCGGGTGGATCGCGACTGAAGTAGCGCCTCTGCAAATAGTCGAGCATCTGCTGGCGGCCTTCGACTTCACCCCAGGGCGTGAAAAGAACAACCTCAGGGTCAATACAATTCTCAAAGACAGCAGCATCAGCTCGGTTAAAAGCGGCGATACAATCCTGCTGCACAGCGAGAAATTCTTCGAGCGGTGTGTCATCACTCGCCTTGGCCCCTCCGACATCAAAGAGAGCAATTTGCTGCTTTAGATCAATGGTTGCACCCAACCTGTCCAATAGGTCGATGCCCAAGATCCCATCAATCTGGCCGCCACAAGCTTTGCCGATTGGGCTCAGATCAATTGCTGGTAGCTTAAGTCCACGCACACGGTAGTTTCCCAGCACCAATTCCTTCAAAGTGACTTCCCGAGCACTCGTCGCAGTTGTGCCGGTCCATGAACTGACCTCGACTTCCTTTAACGTCCCCGTTGCGAAAGACTTCAGGTTGAGCATAGAGGTTGCAGCGGTGTCAACCAAGAAACGCATCTCCTGTCCACCAGCGAGCACCGTCACCACTGGCAAAATGTCGCAGTGTTCAAGGGGGATTTCGGTAGCCGAAGAAGGATCTTGGCCGTGTAGTGCTACCGATGTCAGTAATACTGTTAGCCCCACTTTCGACCAAGGAGCAGCCCTGCTCATACATTCGAATAATGG
>JBHIDG010000534.1:0-1765 GCA_046760025.1 Woeseia sp.
ACCAGAGTAAAACAGTATGAAACAACCCAAAGGTAAGTCAAGTCTGCTTTTCCCCTTGTCAAGACATTGACTTGCACAGGAGATCATTATCAGCTAGTCTCGCTCCAAGTCGACCCGGTCCACAGGGACGGCCTGCTCAAGAAGCATAACGATCTCCTTTTCACTCTCGAAGACGAAAACGGTATGGACCCCTTCGAGGCGCAATACCGAAAAGAGACAAGCATTGGCATTTCGTCGATCCATCCCGGAAGGTGCACGCCCTTACACTTTGCCGTGATCCTTCGCCGGTGAATTAAGATCACCTTCAGACGGATTGTCGGACAGATGCTGATACACGACATCGCCGATTACGCGGTCGCAGAACGTACCCGCCCACTGCCGGACGAAATTTTTCATCACGCCAAACGCGCCGTCATCGACTGGTGCGCATCCACCGCCCCAGGCAGCGTGTTGATGCCAGCCACCGGCCTGATCAAAGCAATGGAAGAGGACGTGGACAGGGGCAACGCGCGGCTGTTCCCCTCAGGCATCCCCGCGACCCTTCACGGCGCCGCCGTGATCAACGCCGCGGCCTCTCATACGGTCGAGTTCGATGATATCTTCCGGGACGCGATCTACCACCCTGGAACGGCGACGATCTCCTCGGCTCTCGCGGCGGCAGAAACTTACAACACCAGCGGTGAGGTCTTCCTGCGCGCCGTGATCGTCGGCTATGAAATTTCGACCCGCATCGCGCTCGTCATGGGTCGGGAGCATTACAAGTACTGGCACAACACGGCTACCAATGGCTCATTTGGAGCAACTGCCGCGGTGGCCACGGTGCTCAAGCTTGATCGCAACCAGTTTGCCAACGCGCTCGGGCTAGCCGGGACGATGGCCGCTGGCCTGCAACAGGCCTTTCGCTCCGACTCCCACGGCAAGCCGATGCACAGCGCCCATGCCGCCGAATCCGGCGTGCTCTCCGCCCAAGCGGCCGCCCGAGGTGTGACCGGCGCTCTTGATATTCTCGAAGGTGAGGTCGGATATGGCACCGCTATGGGTAAGAGCTGCGACTGGTCGATCGCGACGAAAGGTCTTGGCAAACACTACAACATAACTCGCATGACATTTAAAAATCACGCCTGCTGCGGCCATGCCTTCGCAGCCATCGACGCGGCGATGACGCTGCGCGAACGGCATGCGCTCAAGCCCAACGACATTAAGCGGATCACGATCGGCTGCTACTCCGCGGCGATCGATACCTGCCGTAGCAAGAAACACTCAACCCTGTTCGAAGGCAAGTTTAGTCTGGCATACCTCGTCGCCACAGTGATCGTCCATGGCAGCGTCCGGCTCGATGCGTTCAGCGATGAGCGACTTAACGACTCCGCCACTGGGTCACTGATTGACAAAGTTGACCTTCTTCTCGATCCGGAGATCGATGCTGCATTTCCAAAGGTGCGTTCGGCGAGGATCGAGATCGAGACCATCGACGGAACGGTGCTCAAACACTTTCAACCAACGCGCAAGGGCGACCCTGACATGCCGCTGAGCGATAATGACTTGAACGCGAAGTTCGCCGAGTTGGTAGCGCCCGTATCCGGCGACGGCGCCACCCATGCTCTGCTTGAGAGCTGCTGGTCGCTCGAGACCCTCGGCTCGGTGCGTGACCTGCCAATGGCGTCGTCGGAGACCTGGCAAAAACAAAATGCCCGCGCGAGGACCTAGAAATGGATTTCAATTTGCCCGGAGAACAGCAAGCATTACGGGACTCGACCCACAGTTT
>JBHIDG010000535.1:0-1754 GCA_046760025.1 Woeseia sp.
ACGTACTGGTCAACGTATTGGGCAAGTCGCCGGAGGATCTGTTCGAGGAATTCGAGGGCACCATCGACCTGGAGGCGATCGAGGGTTCGGGCGATGTCAAATACCACATGGGATTTTCGGCCGACATGAAGACGACGGGCGACAATGTACACATCGTCCTCGCATTCAACCCGTCGCATCTCGAGATTGTCGATCCGGTCGTCGAGGGATCGGTTCGTGCACGACAGCAACGGCGTGGCGACCTGGAGCGACAGGAAGTCGTACCGGTACTCGTGCACGGCGATGCCGCTTTCTCCGGGCAGGGCGTCGTTATGGAGACATTCCAGATGTCACAGACGAGCGGTTTCAAGACCGGCGGCACGATTCACATCGTCGTGAACAATCAGATCGGCTTTACGACCAGCCGGCCGGAGTATGCCCGCTCCACCCCGTATTGCAGCGACGTCGCCAAGATGGTCGAAGCGCCCATCTTGCACGTCAACGGTGATGATCCTGAAGCGGCCATATTCGTCACGCGGCTGGCGCTGGAATACCGGCAGAAATTCCGGAAGGACGTCGTGATTGATCTCGTCTGCTATCGGCGCCATGGGCACAATGAAGCTGACGAGCCTGCTGCCACGCAACCGGTCATGTACTCACGGATCCGGAAGCACAAGACGACGCGCGAGATCTACGCCGACAAGCTCGTCGACGCCGGCCTGGTGGATACCGCCGGCGTGGGCCGGTTGCAGGAAGATTACCGCGAGCGTCTGGACCGGGGCGAACCCGTACCGAAATCGTCGCTCGGCCTGATCGGCAACGAGTTTACGGTCGACTGGCGTCCGTACCTGCACGGTGACTGGGACGAGCCGGTCGATACCGCGATCAGTCCCGCGATTGCCGCGGAACTCGGCACGGTGATCATTGCGACGCCGGACGGATTCGTGCCGCATGGCAGAGTCCAGAGAATCCTGGCGGAGCGGGCGAAGATGGCGGCGGGTGAGACCGACATGGATTGGGGATTCGCCGAGACGATGGCTTATGCGAGCCTCATTAAGGATGGTTACAACTGCCGTCTTGTCGGGCAGGACAGTGGCCGCGGTACATTCTTTCACCGACATGCGGTGCTGCATAACCAGGCAAACCGCCAGGAATACACGCCGCTCGAGCACATCTCCGACCGCCCCGACGCGTTCCGGGTAATCGACTCCCTGTTGTCCGAGGAAGCTGTCATGGGCTTCGAATACGGCTATGCGACGACAGAACCGGACACGCTGGTGATCTGGGAAGGTCAGTTCGGCGATTTTGCGAACGGCGCGCAGGTCGTTATCGATCAGTTCATCAGTTCGGGCGAGGCGAAATGGGGTCGGTTGTGCGGATTGACGCTGTTCCTGCCGCACGGATATGAAGGGCAGGGGCCCGAACACTCATCTGCCAGGCTCGAGCGGTTCCTGCAACTGTGTGCCGAGCACAATATTCAGGTATGCATACCGTCTACGGCGGCACAGATGTTTCACATGCTTCGCAGGCAAATGCTGCGCTCTTTGCGTAAGCCGCTCGTTGTCATGACTCCGAAAAGCCTGTTGCGCCACAGGATGTCGGCGTCTCCATTGAGCGAGTTGTCCGACGGCGCATTTCAGCCGATCATTCCCGACCGCAGCGGCATCGATGCGGACAAGGTAAGCAGAGTCGTATTCTGCAGCGGCAAGGTCTACTACGATCTCGTCGAAGCGCGGCAAATACACAAGATTTCCGATGCCGCGATCGTGCGCATC
>JBHIDG010000536.1:0-1752 GCA_046760025.1 Woeseia sp.
GGCCCGCGGTTCGAGTCCGCGCTCCGGCACCAATCAATTATTGAATCTACACCAGCCGGCCATGCGGGCGCATACCACTGATCTGACATGTCCGCTTTCGTCCGGAACGGTTAGTGAATCGATTCGAAGGGTGCCGCCGCGACGGGTTCAAACCGGCACAAAACGGACGTTAGCTTTTCCCCTAATCAGCTGCAGTGCGTCCCCAAATAGTCACAGGATGACTTTCCAGCCGTTCAACAGCTAATCAGAACAACGGATCGTCTTTGTGCTTCTCGAACCATTCGCGCTGACGGGCGATGTCGGCTTCCAGCTCGGTCAAGAGTTCGATCCATTCCGGTTCCTCGCGCATGGAGTCATAGAACGGAAAATCGAGCGTCCACCAGGCCCAGCGCCAACCTACATTGATGGCCTCACGCAGTGCGAAGATCGCCTTTTGCTTCTCGCCGCGCGTAGCGTGAACAAAGACTTCCCATATACGGTACTTCTGTCTAGGCGCAGGACGCATGGACTGCATCGTGTCCAGTGCCTGGTCGAACAGATAGTCGGCACGATCCAGCTCGCCATCGATATAAAGCGTATAGGCCACCAATACAGTTTTTCGCAGCTCCCAATAGTCAGGTTTGACGACGACGTCTGCATCGCCATAGAGTTCCGGAGCCACCTCTTGCCAGATTAACCTGGCGTTGTTCACGTCGCCGGTGTTCAGGTAACTCCGGCCCAGGCCGATTAGAAACTCGGGATTTTCCTTCCTGAAGTTAGGATAAATCGGTTCTATTTGTTGCAGTCTCTGCTCCCGCCGATCGACTGCTTTCCGATACTGGCCACGGAAGTCGTGGAGGTTCCATCTGCGGCTGGGGATTTCATTGACCGTGAAATCCTGCTCCACTGAATCGATGCAGCGTTCAGCCGACTGATCGTCGCCCAGATGAAGGTAGATCAAGCATTCTTGAGCCTTGCGACTGCCGTTGGAAGGATCAAGCCGTGTGCCGGCGTGATGCCACTGCATGGCTTCGCCAATACGACCCAGCACAATCAACCGGATCGCCATGTAGTAATAGTAAAGCGGGTATCCCGGGTTCTGTTCAAGGCCCTTGAGCAAAACCGCCTTCGACTCTTCAAACTCGAGCCCGAGTGACAAATGTGAGGTGAGGTGCGGATCCATGGGGTCGAGCTCGACTGCCTTGCGGATGGCCGCAAACGATTCTTCATCCCGATCATTGTTGGCTAATTCGAGGGAATATCCACGGTAGGCATCGGCGTAATTCGGGTTGAGCTCGATCGCTTTGAGGAAGTACTTTTCCCCGCCTTCTTGGAACGTTATGTCTTCGCGCTTCAGCCATCCCAACGCGGTATAGGCTTCGGCGGATAAGGGATCCAGCGCAAGCGCCCGGTCGACGGCTTTTTGGCGAGGCGCAATAGAATCTATGATCTGGCCAACATTCCATCCATGCCGCTGGAGCGCATGCGCCAGTGCTGCGTAGGCAAGCGCGTAGTTCGGGTCGAGTTCAATGGCTTTTTCAAAATGTACCTTGGCCCGGGAATACGAATCGGTAGTCCCTTTGATCATTTCCTGGCGCCCCAGTACATACTCGCCATAGGCTTCGAGGCTGGTGGTCGGCCAGGCCTGCAGTAGTTCATTCTCTTCGTCGCTAAGCACAAGCTGAAGCGCTGTGACGACCTCGCGCGATATCTCGGTCTGTTGATTTGCATCCAAAGTTGACCCACTAGACCCGGGTATTTGCATCTAAAAAT
>JBHIDG010000537.1:0-1744 GCA_046760025.1 Woeseia sp.
ACCGTCGGGCGGCATGTCGCGACACACATAGACCAGGCGGAGTCCGACCGGCGGCTGGCGGAAAGCAGCCAGTTCGGCACCTACAATCGACTGACGGCGTTCCTGATGCACGATCTCAACAATCTGATTGCCCAACAGTCTCTGGTCGTCAAGAATGCCGAGAAGTACCGGCACAATCCGGATTTCGTGGATGATGCCATCGATACGATCGCGCATTCGGTGTCTCGAATGCGCCGGTTGATGGAGCAGCTGTCCAGCGGCTCGAGTCAGTCGATGAGACGGACGATCGACCTGGCGGATGTGCTGAACAAGGCTGCACAAAGAGTGGAACCGAGGCTGCCTTCTCCGGTGATTGCCGTTGATCAAAAGGACATCCTGGTGCAGGCGGATCCCGAGCGCCTGACTACGGTTACCGAGCATCTCATTCGTAACGCGCAGGATGCGACGGATGAGAATGGCCAGATCAAGATCGACATAAATATCATCGACTCGGTGGTCACCGTGCGCATCCGCGACACGGGCTGCGGGATGACGCCGGAGTTCATTCGCGAGCGCCTGTTCCGGCCGTTCGACAGCACCAAGGGCAGCCAGAGCATGGGCGTAGGCGCCTACCAGGTTCGCGAATACGTCCGCGAGCTCGGCGGACAGTTGGATGTCAGTTCGACGCCGGGGGAGGGGACGACCTTCAGCATGCGCCTGCCGCTGGCCTAGCCTGAAGATTGCACGAGACCACCCGAGATCATTGACAACTTGATGATTTGAATACGAATGACGCAACCCCGGATGGTGACACTCTGTGTTGTCACGGGCTGTCCGGTTTGTGGCCGGATCTCGTTGCGCCTGACTGGCTCTTCCCTCGAGCCATAGCCCGCTATGACTCTCGGTCCAGAGCGGTGTCAGTCACAACGATCTCGCGCCTACAATCCCGGACTCTCGCCCAATTTTCAGGCCAGCGCTAGAACGACTTTCTGCCCTCGTTCGACGGATTGCTCTCCAGACCGTTGGCCTCGAGCGCGGTGACCACGAAGTACCAGGTCCCGGCCGACAGGTTGTCGACCACGTAGGTGGTGATGCCGGGATTTCTTACAGCGATCAGGTTGGCGTAGTCGCCGGAGGTCTGGCCGTAATAGATATTGAAGCCGGCGAGGTTGGTGAGCGGCGTGTTGTCGGTGCGCTGGGTGGGCGCGGTCCATGACAGGGTCGCCGTGCCGTTGGCGAACGCCTGGACTGTGATCGAGAAGGCCGGCAGGCGGCGGGTGGTCTTGCCGTCGCTGACGCTGATGACGATCGCGCCGTAGCTGCCGACATCGTTGGCGCCCGGGGTGCCGAACAGGCGGCCGGTGGCCCCGGCGAATGAGGCCCAGGGCGGTTTGTTCTGGATGCTGAAGCGCAGGGTGTCGCCATCGGCGTCTCGGGCGCTGGGCCGGAAACTGTAGTGATTGCCGACCGTCGCGATCGGCGGCGGCGAGCCGGAGATGACCGGCGCATTGTTGCCCGCGGCCGCATCGCTTGCCATGGTGAAATCGAACACCGATCGCGCCGATTCCGTGCCGTCGGCGAATTCGGCCCAGATCTTAGCCCGGCGGGTACCGCCGGGGGCGAAGCCGGTCATGTCGACCGCCAGCGTCCAGGGCGCGGCGACCACGCTTTGCGCCGGCGCGTAAGCGTCGCCGGCGCCAGGGCCCGACAGTCCCTTGCAACAGCGATAGTGGATACGGGCGATCTCGCCCCGTGCCGCCCAGTC
>JBHIDG010000538.1:0-1719 GCA_046760025.1 Woeseia sp.
CGGCCGCGAGCCGGGCGCTATGTGCATGATCCGCCGAATACCACATGACCTTCTTCGGTATACAACCCACATTCACGCAGGTGCCGCCCAGCGGGCCATTTTCAACCACCGCGGCGTTCGCCCCGTATTCCGCCGCCCGTTGTGCATGCGCCAGACCGCCGCTGCCGCCGCCAATGACCAGTAGATCGAACCTGCCTTTCACACCCGCCATATTTTTTCCCTGTGATAACATCCTGCGCCGGAAGAAAATCGACTGCATTCATGGCCAATCCTCTGCTCGACACATCCGACCTGCCGCGCTTCGGTGACATAGAACCCGAACACGTTCAGCCGGCGCTCGAAAAGCTTATCGCAGAGCATGATCAAAAGCTTACAGCGCTCCTCGACGACCGGAAAATGCGGGACTTCGATGCCCTCGTAACTCCGCTCGAGCAAATGAACCACGAATTAAGCCGCGTCTGGTCACCCGTCGGCCACCTTCAGAGCGTGCTGGAGGCACCGGGCTGGCGCGAAGCATACAACGCTTCTCTGCCGCTTGTGACCCGACATCGAACGGAAATATCACAAAACACAAGGCTGCATGAGGCCTTCGAGGAGATTTCCGAGACCCTCTCGAGCGACACTCCGGAAGCAAAGCGCACCCTGGTCGATCATGCGTTGAGGGACTTTCGCCTGGCTGGCGTCGGGTTGTCCGATGACAGGAAGAAGATGTTCAGTGAGCTGATACAGGAACTGGCCACGATACAGGCAAGCTTCGACCAGAATGTCCAGGACGCCACCGACAGTTGGCATTTTCATGCCGAAGACGAAACCGAACTCGCCGGCCTTCCGGACCAGCTCGCGGCTCGCGCACGCCGTGATGCCCGGGACAAGGGCGTAAAAGGCTGGTGGTTGAGCCTCGATCCACCGACCTATCAGGCTGTGATGACGCACGCCGCAAATCGACACGTCAGGGAGACTTTTTATAGGGCTTGGTCGACACGGGCATCGGATCAGGGTGCCGATAAATCTTTCGACAATACCGAAAACATACGCAAGATATTGCGGCTGCGGCACAGAGCTGCCCGGCTCGTCGGCTTCGACAATTACGCCGAATATTCGCTTGCCACCAAAATGGCTGCCGCGCCCCGTGAGGTCATCGGGTTTCTGCGGGAGCTCGCCTCCCGCAGTCGCGCCGCCGCAAAAACGGAGCTTCAGACCATCGCCGGGATCGCAGACCATGAGCTCGCCGCCTGGGACATCGGCTTCTACATTGAGAAACTGAAGCAGCAGAAATTCTCGATTTCGAACGACACGTTGCGGCAGTACTTTCCAATCTCCCGGGTGCTGAGCGGCCTGTTCGGTCTGGCGGAAAAGCTCTATGGCCTCGCCATCGCCAAAGTCGACCACGTCCCGAAGTGGCACGACAGTGCACAATACTACGAGCTCCGAGAGAAAAACGGCTCGTTAGTCGGCAGTTTCTACGGCGACTTTTACGCGCGTACCGGCAAACGTGGCGGCGCCTGGATCGACGAGTGCGTTATCCGGAAAAACCTGAACAGCGATACGGTCCTGCCCGTGGGCTACCTGGTCTGCAACTTCTCTCCGCCCGACGAGAACGGCTGCTCGCTGCTCACTCATGAGGATGTCGTCACGTTGTTCCATGAATTCGGACACATGCTTCATCATCTTCTTACCCGCATCGACTATCCGAGCCTTGCCTGGATCAACGGCGTGCCC
>JBHIDG010000539.1:0-1716 GCA_046760025.1 Woeseia sp.
GGATGATCGCCGTCGTTCACGGAGAGTTTGCAGAAGAAAGGCTGTACTTCGACCCAGAGAAGAAGTCGTACATCCGCCGGCACCAGAAAGCCTGGCGCAGGAGTCTCGGGCGCTAAGCGCGCCTCAAAGATACTTTGTCGGACGCCGGATGGTGCGCCACATGTGCGAGACCGGGCTATTGTCGAAGCCCAAGCCCTCGTCCGGCTGCCTGAAGTTACGTCCGACGATGTCAATGAAGGGTTCCCAGCTCACCACCGCGTTGGGGTCGAAGGAGTAGATGTCGTGGACGGTAATCATCCGCGCAGTCATGTACCATTTGTGATTGCGGGCGTGCTTGTACGCTTCCTTGATGTAATCGTCGGGCTCGTAGTCCGGCCCAAAATTCTTGACGTACGCTTCCGGATACGAGTAACCGACCGACTCGTCGGGGAAGAAACGCAGTGCCTGGTGCGCGCAAACCGCCCAGGTTACCTCCTCGTCGATGTAGAGTTCGATCAGCTGCGCGCCCCAGTAGCCGTGGTCGCTCTTGATGAAGATGGCGTTGGCGATATCGTGCAATAGGCAGGCGAGAATCGTTTTCTCGGGCATGGACGCCTTCAGCGCATGGGTCGCGCTTTGCAGCAGATGGTTGATGCCCTTCGCGCGGTACGTGAAAAAGTCGTGGAGCGTCGGCTTCGCCGGCATTTTCGGTAGCCGCGGATCGTCGTCCATCAAAAAGTACTTCCCGTTTCTATTCTTGATCTCAGAACCCGTGTTGGACGCGCCGAGCCTGCCGTCGGCCAGATTGAACAGGGCCGATTTCGAAATGAGTACATCGAGCTCGTCGCTCATCTTCCGCTCCAGGGCATCCGCGCGCTCGTTCAGGGATATATTTTCAGCCATGGCTTGATCCTCCTAAGCGAGTCGCCCGATCATCGAGCTTTTCCAGAGACTGTACTCCCGCACGGATATCCGTGCAAGACATGAATTCACGGTGAAGTCAGGGGCGTTCTCGGCGCACTGTCGCGCTTCGCGCGGCGCACCCCGGCCGTGAGCCGCGGGTGACAGGCAACGGCCAAACGTTTCCACGTTTCCGGAATTCCGGAAACGTGGAGGTGCGTCAGTGGAAGGGGTAAGTTGATGCTCCGATCCCGATTTTGACTGATTGGCACACGGCTGAGCGAGGCAACCAATGTTCTATATCGCGGGTTTTGCTGGACTTGCAGATCGTCGCGCGCAGTGATAGATTGCCGGCATGATGGACAACAACGAATTCGAAATAGAGGTGCGGGATGTCGAGTATCAGTCCCTGGCGGGCAAGCCTTGGCTCGCTCGCATTTATCAACCCGAAGGCGCAGGCCCGTTCCCGACCATCGTCGACGTGCACGGCGGCGCGTGGCACAACGGCGACCGGACCAATAACGGCGGCATCGACCGGGCGCTGGCGGCCAACGGCATCCTGGTTGCGGCTATCGATTTCCGCCAGCCGCCGGAGGCGGGCTATCCCGCTTCGATCTGCGACATCAACCTCGCCGTTCGCTGGCTCAAGCTGCATGCGGTGGAGTTCAACGGAACGACCGCTGTCGGAGCGTTCGGCAATTCCAGCGGCGGCCACCAGGTCGTGCTCAGCGCGCTTCGGCCGCGGCATGCGAGTTATGCGGCGCTGCCGCTGCCAGGCCATTCTGAGATCGACGCCGGCCTCGCCTATGTGATTTCCGCCTGGCCGGTGATCGACCC
>JBHIDG010000540.1:0-1669 GCA_046760025.1 Woeseia sp.
TAATGGGCATGGGTCATCCTCCTGGTTGTCGATCTCAGCCGTTCTAAGGGCCGGACTGTTGATGTTACTGCGACTGCGCAAATAGTTGGCAATGCCTGTCTATGTTCGCGGGCTCACAGCCTCATTGAGACGAGTGGCTGTGCCGTTTCGCAAGCCAGGTTCCGAGGGCGCCGATGCCTAGAAAGATCGCGCCGAGCTGCGTGACGACCATCCAAGCGCCGGCCGTCCAGAGCGCTTCCGTTTCGAATCCGATCCACCAGAGAATACCACCCACGACGGCCCCACCGGCCATGAGCCAATGGAGATGGCGAGAAAGCGCCGACTTCGTGGGTGCGGCGGACGGCATCGCGACGGGCTCGCGCACACGCGTGGCCAGGATCCAGGCCAGGCCGCGCTTCGTCCCCTCATCGTCGATCGCGAAGCCCGCTTCATCGAGCATTCCGCGCCAGTCGGCCACATCGGCGTTTGTGCCGTGTATCGCAAAGAGGGGTCCGAAGGCAATGAAGGTCCAGAGATTTGGAACGGCCAGCCACAAGAGGATTTGCCCATGCTCTTTGAGCACCCGGTTTGCTTCGGCCAGGGCGACCGGGATATCGGCACGGTCGAGGTGGTCGATCGCCGTGCTGCTGACGACGCCATCAAAGTCGGCGTCCGCACACGGGAGCTGCCGCATATCGCCCGACTTGATTTCGATGCGGTCGCTCACCCCCGCGGCGATGAAGTTGGCGCGGGTATTCGCCTCACCGTGGACGGAATGCGTTTCTGGATCGTCGCCATCCCGACGGCCAGCGATGTAGCCGGCGCTGAAATTGTCGAGGGCGACGACGTTTGAGCGAGGGCATTCTCGCGCGACGATGATCGAGATGCGCCCGGCGCCGCAGCCGAGATCGAGGACGCGGGTTTCGCCCTGTGCAAAGAGTCGGGTCGGAAGACTCCCGAGCTGATTCATGTTGACGATGAAGCGCATCACCCAGAACCCGGCGGCCGACCACAGCGCGATCCCCGCGGCGCTGGCCGTCAGCCAGAGCGGCCCATTCAAAAGTACGGATGCGATCGTGGCGAGGGAGAACGTCGCAAGCGGGATCAGATGGCCATAGGTCCAGATCCAGTGATAGCCAAAGTCCATCTGTCCGATTGCTGAATCACTCGCTGAAACCGGTGAAGGTCGAAGAGCTGCCTGTTGCGTCATCATCATGATGTCCTCATTTAATAGTTGTCATATGCTGTTTATCCTATCGATTGCCGCAAAAAGAAAGTTCGTAGTTGCTTCACTGTCATACGCTAGTTTGTCGTTGTCGGAAGCTGAGGCAGGTGCGCCTATGGTGAGCAGAGTGATCGCTGCTGCAGTTGTCAGTATTTGCTGTCGGCTAACCATCGTGAGTACTCCTCGTCTGTCTAGATAAATGGCCAAAGGCTGGGAATAAAAGCAGAATGTTTGTTCTGCTTTGGTTAAAAAAAGCGGTGGTGTATGGTTGCAACTCCCTTTATCAGAATGATTGTTCTGTTCATGTCAAAAAATTTTCAGTCGGTCAGTGATGCCATGGTGTTATCGACAAAATTGTCGAGCGTCGTCCGCGGGAACCCTGCCCGTGCCAGGACTGCGAGGCCGAATAGGGCCCCGGTCAGAAATTCGCCGGCTGACCGGATGTCGAGATCTTCTTTGACCTCG
>JBHIDG010000541.1:0-1663 GCA_046760025.1 Woeseia sp.
GTGCTCCGGCCATTTGCTGGTGTTGTATTGATCGTTCGGGTCAATGTCATCGATCGAAAGCAATTCGAGCAATGCGCGAAAGAACCGCCTCTCGATTGCGCAAACGACGACGCTTTTCCCATCACTGGTCGAATAGGTCCGGTAAAACGGTGCACCGCCATCGAGAAGGTTGGTACCGCGTTGGTCGTGCCACAAGCCGGCGGCGCGCAAGCCATAAAAAAGCGTCATCAGCGATGCTGCGCCGTCTACCATTGCGGCGTCCACGACCTGGCCCTGGCCCGATCTGCCCGCTTCCAGCATCGCGCCAAGGATGCCCAGGGCGAGATAGGTCCCGCCACCGCCGAAGTCGCCAACCAGGTTGAGCGGAAGGACAGGTTGCCCGTCTCTGCCGCCGATCGCCGACAGTGCACCGGACAGGGCAATATAATTGCCGTCGTGTCCAACGGAATCGGCCAGCGGACCGACCTGGCCCCAGCCGGTCATGCGCCCGTAAACGAGACGCCTGTTTCGAGCCATGCAATGCTCGGGCCCGAGCCCGAGCCGTTCCATGACACCGGGCCGGAAGCCTTCGAAAATTGCATCGGCGCTTTTGCACAGGCGAAGCACCAGGTCGATACCGGCTGCGCGTTTCAGGTCGACTGCGACGGTCGGCCGGCTGCGGTTCATCAGGTTGAATTTTTCGGGAATAGGCACGCCGGGATCCGCGCCACGTAAGCGGTCGATGCGGATGAGCCGGGCCCCCATATCGGCGAGTAACATGCCGCAGAGCTGGCCCGGGCCGATGCCGGCAATTTCGATGATTCTGAAGCCGTGGAGCGGGCCCATTTGGCAGCCCGGATTACAAGGCTGTGCAGAGATGGCCGCCGTCCACTTCGACGGTGCTGCCGGTCATGTAACTGCCGGCATCGGACGCGAGAAGCAGTAGCGGCCCCGACAGCTCGAAGAGTTCGCCGGTTCGACGCATCGGGAGCGCTTTCAGCAGTTTTTGCGCGGCGTCCGTCTCAATGAAGCCCGTATTGATGTCCGTTTGAAAATAACCCGGCGCAATCGCATTTACGCGTATTCCGTACCTCGACCATTCTAGTGCCATGGTCCTGGTGAGGTGCAGCACTCCGCTCTTGGCCGCATTGTATGCGGCAAGCATTTTGCAGACGCGAATTCCGAGGATGGACGCGATATTAATAATACTGCCCGGTTTACCGGCTTCGATCATCGCCTGCGCCGCTCGCCGGGCAACCAGGAAAACGCCCTTGAGATTCGTATTCACCACCGCATCCCAGTCTTCTTCGGAAAGGTCGACGAGGAACGCCTCGCGGCTGATGCCCGCGTTGTTGACGAGAACATCCGGGACACCGACGGACGACTCCGCCTCCGCAAAACAGTGTCGAACCGAGGCTGAATCGGTCACGTCCAGGTCGACGCAGACCGCCTTGCCGCCACTGCTCTCAATCGACTGCGCGGTTTCCTCGAGCTTGTTTCGCCGTCGGGCCGCAAGCACGACGATCGCACCCGCATCGGCCAGCGTCAGTGCGAACTGTCGGCCCAGGCCGGAACCGGCGCCGGTTACGAGCGCTATCCGCCCATCCAGTTTGAACCGATCGGCGAATGTCTTCATTCGGACTCTCTCGGTTTGGGCTTGTACGTGCCCGATGCAGTCGCGCAC
>JBHIDG010000542.1:0-1645 GCA_046760025.1 Woeseia sp.
AGCGCCTGCTGCGTCTTTTGCTCGCGAAAAATCATCCAGCCCAGATAAAAGACCATCAGCGTGATCAGGTAGGCCGGACGACCGAAGAAATTGAAGAGCAGGTCGGCAATCAGCGCGCCGGCCCGGCCGATAGCGTTACTGACGTCGCCTGAGCCACTCGCCTGGGTGAAGCCGGGATCAGCCGGATCATAGGTGAAGAGCGCGACCCAGAGAATCAGCGCCAGTGCCCCGAATACCCACAATGCGCTCTCGCGAAGCGTGCCGACCACCTGATCCGAAATCCGGGCTGCTGGCTTTACTGACCGAGTGGCTCTGACCATCACTGTAAACTGGAACTAGTTATCCTAAAATACTGATATTAATACAATTTGCTCACAGATTCGCTTTTCCCTACACTTGCCGTTCGGCTCCAGGCCTTAGTCAGTCACCCGCAGTCCATGTCCTTGAAGTTCGCCTCGTCAGGACGCATTTCAAGGACCTTGTACCAGCGATGGAAATGGCCGCCCAAGCAAAATCTTGAAGGCGAATTATACATGAGCGACACGAGACATTGCCGGGTTCTGATCCTCGGGTCCGGTCCCGCCGGGTATTCGGCCGCCGTGTATGCGGCGCGGGCGAATCTCGATCCCGTCATCATTACCGGTATCGAACAGGGCGGTCAGCTAATGACGACGACCGATGTCGACAACTGGCCGGGAGATGCCGAAGGGCTGCAGGGACCCGATTTGATGGACCGTATGCTGAAGCACGTTAGACGATATGATACCGAGGTCGTGAATGACCATATTCACGCGGCTGACCTCTCGCTCCGCCCGTTCGTTCTCGAAGGCGATTACGCGATCTATACCTGCGACGCACTGATCATTGCCACCGGTGCGACGGCAAAATACCTCGGATTGGAGTCGGAGGAAGCCTACAAGGGCCGCGGTGTGTCGGCCTGCGCGACCTGTGACGGTTTTTTCCATCGCAACAAGGAAGTTGCCGTGGTCGGTGGCGGGAATACGGCCGCCGAGGAAGCGATATACCTTAGCAATATCGCTTCAAAGGTCACGCTCGTCCACCGACGTGACGCGTTGCGTTCTGACAAGATACTGCAGGATCATCTGTTCAGCAAAGAAAAAGAAGGCAAGCTCGAGATCATGTGGGATCACGTGGTCGATGAGGTGCTGGGCGACGACACCGGCGTGACAGGACTGCGCGTTCGTAGTACTCGGGACGAATCGAAAATGACCGACCTGTCTGTGTCCGGGGTATTCGTCGCCATCGGCCACAGCCCGAACACCGGCCTGTTCGATGGTCAGCTGGAAATGATTAACGGTTATATCATCGTCAATGCCGGCCTGGCCGGCAACGCCACAGCGACGAGCATTCCGGGTGTATTTGCGGCGGGCGACGTGGCCGACCCGATTTATCGTCAGGCGGTAACGTCTGCGGGCGCCGGCTGCATGGCTGCGCTCGATGCCGAAAAGTATCTGGACCAGCTGGCCCTGGGGACGCCCACCAGCACCGCGGCCGCCTGAGGGCATGCGCGGGATCGGCAAGCATGCGGGTCGAAATTCATGACAGCATTGTCGAAATCGATGCGAGCGCCTGGAATCGCCTCGCCGGCAGCGGCTTTCCGTTTCTGAGACACGAGTTTCTCTCG
>JBHIDG010000543.1:0-1625 GCA_046760025.1 Woeseia sp.
AAGAGCGAAGTGGTGCGGCTCGTCGATCAGATGAGCGATCGAGCCAGCAGCGCGGGCGCAATCAATACGCTGACATTTCGCGGAGACGAGATTCTCGGCGACAACACGGACGGTTCCGGCCTCCTGCGTGACCTGCTCGTCAACCTCGGTCTGGATCTGAAGGATGCCAGCATCCTGATTCTCGGGGCAGGTGGCGCAACACGCGGCATCATCGGCCCCTTGCTCGACACCGAGCCCGGATCGATAACGATCGCCAACCGTACTCTGTCGAGGGCCCGCCTCCTCGCGGAGCATTTTTCGGCAATGGGACCGGTAACGGCCTGCCGGTTCACGGAAGTAAACGCCACCTCGTCATTCGATCTCGTCATCAATGCGACATCGGCCGGAGTCAAAGGTGAAGTGGCGCCGTATCCCGATTCGGCGGTGACCGACCGGACTTTCTGCTATGACCTCTCGTACGGGCTGAAGCCCACACCGTTCAGCAGCTGGGCCGCGAAGAAAGGCGCCTCGCGCTCGGTGATGGGTTGGGGCATGCTTGTTGAACAAGCCGCAGATTCCTTCGAAATCTGGCGTGGCGTCCGACCCGATACGCATCCGGTGCTGAAGCAGATCTCGATTACCGCATAGTCACGAATTCTTCCGCGCTCGTCGGGTGTATCGCCACCGTATCGTCGAAATCCTTCTTCGCCGCGCCCATGCGAACGGCCACCGCAAAACCCTGCATCATCTCGTCCGCTCCATCGCCGATTACATGACAGCCGACGATTTTCTCATCCCGGCCGGTCGTTACGAGCTTCATGGCCGATTCCTGTTTGTGTTCACCGAGCGCGTACAGCAGGGGCGTGAATCTCGACTCATACACATTCACATCGTCTTTGTATGCCCTCCTTGCCTGCACTTCGGTCAAGCCGACCGTGCCGATAGGGGGATGCGCGAATATGACCGTCGGTATAAATCGGTATTCAAGATGTCTGTCGGTCATGCCGCCGTACAATCGGTCGGCCAGACACCGGCCCGCCGCGATCGCGACCGGTGTCAGCGCCTGCCTTCCCGTTACGTCGCCCAGTGCAAAAATATTGTCGACATTTGTCACCTGGTAGTCGTCGACCGGTATGTAGCCGCATCCGTCTGCCTTCACGCCGGCGGCGTCCAGCTGCAACCCTTCCGAATTCGGTGCGCGGCCGATGGCCCACAGGACGCTGTCGTACCGGCCGAATTCCCCGCCATCCTCCGCGATGAGTGTAAGACCATCCTCACTGCGCTTGAGCGCATGCGGCACGACGCCGGTCTCGAGCCGGACGCCGTCCCGCTGCATCGACTTATGCTGCCCGTCTCTCAACATCTGGTCGAAACTGCGTAACACGCCATCGAACCTCACCAGCACCGTCGTATCCGAACCCAGGGCATTGAAGACACCGCTCAATTCGACGGCGATGTAGCCGCTGCCGACCACTGCCACCCGTTTCGGACGCGCCGGTAACTGGAAGAAACCGTCGGATGTCATGCCCAGCTCCGCACCCGGAATCCCGGGCACGATCGGATGACCGCCGGTCGCAATGACGATATTGTCAGCCTGATAATCATCGCTCCCGATTCGAACTGTATTCCGGTCAACGAACGCCCCC
>JBHIDG010000544.1:0-1616 GCA_046760025.1 Woeseia sp.
CTCGGTCATGACATTGAGTTCCCAGCCGGACAGTTCACTGGCCAGGCGGATATTCTGACCGCCGCGGCCGATTGCCTGTGACAGCTTCTCTTCGTCGACCGCGATATCCATGCTGTGTGCGTCCTCGTCGACGACGATGGACATAACTTCCGCAGGGGACATGGCGTTGACCACGAACTGTGCGGGGTTTTCGTCCCACAGAATGATGTCGACGCGTTCGCCGGCCAGTTCATTCGAAACCGCCTGGACACGCGATCCCCGCATGCCGACGCAGGCACCGACAGGATCGATGCGTGCGTCATTGCTCTTGACGGCTATTTTCGCGCGAAGCCCGGGATCACGCGCCGCGCCGAGTATATCGATCAGCCCCTGACCGACCTCGGGAACCTCGATCTTGAACAATTCGATCAGGAACTGCGGCGAGGTCCGCGTCATGAAGAGCTGCGGTCCCCGCTGTTCCGACCGGACTTCGATCAGCAGCGCCTTCATGCGATCCTGGGGTCGCACGGGTTCCCGCGGCACCATCTGATCGCGCGCCACGAATCCCTCGGCGTTACCACCGAGATCGATGTACACGCCATTACGGTCGACGCGCTTGACGATGCCGGACAACAGCTCGCCTTCCCGGCCCTGGTATTCCTCATTGACCTGGTCGCGCTCGGCCTCGCGGACTTTCTGCACGATGACCTGCTTGGCGGTCTGCGCGGCGATCCTGCCGAATTCGACCGACTCCATCGGCACCTCGACGTAGCCGCCCGGCTCGGCATTTTCGTCGACCTCGACGGCGTCGATCATGCGCAGCTCGCGATCGGGAAATTCGAGCTCGGGGGACTCGTCTTCGAATACCAGCCAGCGGCGGAACGTGTCGTATTCACCGGTCTCACGGTCAATCGCGACACGAACGTCGATATCTTCGCCGTGACGCCGGCGTGTCGCAGACGCCAGCGCGGCTTCGATGGCCTCGAATATGATCTCTTTCTCGACGCCTTTTTCGTTCGAGACGGCGTCGGCAACCATCAGAATCTCTTTACTCATTAACCTGCTTCTCCGCTACAGCGTCGGTACCAGCCGGGCGGAGGCAATCGTCGCAATCGGCAATCGATGCGACTCGCCATCCACCTCGACCTCGATACTTTCCTCGTCTGCGGCTCTCAATGCGCCGCGAAAATTTCTTCGACCGGCAACCGGAAACCGCATTTTCACCAGTACATCTTCACCCATAAATCTTTGAAAATGCTCAACTTTTGTAAGCCGCCGGTCCAGTCCCGGCGAGGACACTTCGAGCACATAGCGCCCCGGCACCGGGTCCTCGACGTCCAGGAGCGCGCTGATTTGCCGGCTGACCCTTTCACAGTCCTCCAGTCCGACGCCTCCGGGCTTATCGATGAAAAGCCTGACGACGCCGCTTTTGCCCCCGAGCTTCACCTCGAGGTCCGATAGCTCATAACCCAGACTCTCGACGGCGGGTACAAGCAGCGCCATCATTTCCTCGCCGGTCACCGTGACCTCCATCTAACTATCTGTTCTCAAAACAAAAAATGGGCCTCTGGCCCATTCTTGTTGTGCTCGGCGCCACCGCCCGGAATCTTCTCCGGGCAACAAAAAACCCCGTAGCG
>JBHIDG010000545.1:0-1616 GCA_046760025.1 Woeseia sp.
TACCAGCTGTGCGCAATCGGGTCTGCGAAATCGCTCCCGGTCGCCGCAGCAAACCTCGATGTCGCAGTCAAGAACACGGAAATATAACGGGCTCACGAAGATCTACCAGGTCGAGTCGATCCGGATCGGACTGACGGGGACGCGGTCATGACGTCGAATCCGGCACATGACCGGCATCGGGTCACGGTGATGCACTGGCGCTTGCGTTACGCGCATCTACCCGGCAATGCCGATCACGTCGGACTTCAATCGCCGCAGATCTTGACGCGCGTCGTGTCGGGGTTGAATGGCGGCTCCAGTTCCGTCGAGTTCGCGCATGGCAGGCGTGACCCGGGGAATGGCGCAGTATTCGGCCGGTCCGAACCCGCGTTGGCAAACGAGGGTATGGCCGGCAAACTGACAATCGTCGGCGCGACATAGCTTGCTTTTTTGAGAAATTCTCGTCGGCTGTTCATCTCACTATCGGCTCTGGTTACAAATTATTCCGGTATCCCGTGAATCAGGTATCGGTCAATTCACAGCAACTCCGGGTGTTGAAGAGTTTGAGGCTGATCAGCTCGGCAATGGTACGGTCGATGTCCTGCTCGGCGCGCTGCTGACTGACGTCGAATCGTTGTTGCAGCGTCTCGGCGATTTCCCTGGCGGTTTGACCCTCCGCAAGGCCCTTCCAGACCACCGCGGCGGATTTGTTGAACCAGTGAACCTTGCCTTCGGTCTCGTCCAGAACGAGCACGTCGTCCCCGACATATTCGACCGAAAGGCCGGCGACCGGGCCGGCAATCATCGTGTACTCGAGCCTTTCTCCAGGCCCCTTGCTGTGAACGAGTTTCACGGTGTTATTTTCCTGATAACTTGTTGTTTTTTAGGTGCTTATACGTAACAGGATCAACCGTCGTCAATAGGCGACAGTCCAATGATGATCGTATTTCCAATCTCGTATTTCTACTGAAAAGTGTGACTTACGTCACATTTCTAGAATTTGCCATAACATTGGAAAGCGGTGCCCTTTCATTCGAACGGCCACGCGTTACGCTCGGGAACACAAGCCCCGGGGCATTCGGCTAAAGAGGACACATGGTGCACTTCGGTACTACGGCGGTCGGCGAGGTATTGCGCACGCTTCACGGCGCCGGCGATGCCACCGGATCCCGGGCAGGCGCCCTGCAGCCCGGGGAAGTGCAGTATCTGTGCGATGTCGGACTCGGTCCGATCGCCTGGTCCCTGTTCGAATCCGGACGCCTCGGCGTCGCGCCCGAATGCCGGGAGGTGCTGCAGGGCGCCGAGCTGACGACCCGGCTTATCTATCGAAAAATGGCGTCTGTGGCCGCCGAACTCGTCGATGAGCTGTCCTCGGCGGGGGTCGTGCCGGTTCTGATCAAGGGTATCTCGATATCCGATCAGTATTACGATCCGCCGCACCACAGGGTGATGGGCGACGTCGACATCCTGGTCGATGATCGGGAGCTGGAGCCGGCCGCGTCGGTAATGGATAGGCTGCGCTATGCGGCGGTCGAACCGAAGGCGCCGGACGGCGCACAATGGGATCATCATCATCTGCCGGCAGCGCGCCATCCGGGTTCCGGCGCTGTCGTCGAGCTTCACACCGGCTTGTTTCC
>JBHIDG010000546.1:0-1589 GCA_046760025.1 Woeseia sp.
CGTCGCGGGCATACGCGAGATCGGGGCGAGCGGCGACGGCTTTTGCTTCGACAACGAAACACCCAGACACCGGGCCTTGCTGCACGAACACAGCATCGGTTCCCGCCTGGTTACCAACGGTGAGTATCTGGAATTCATATCCGACGGCGGCTACGCAAATTACGAGCATTGGCTGTCGGACGGATGGGCGACGATCAGCGAGCGAGGATGGAACCGGCCGCTTTACTGGGCCGAGGATCACGCGTCGGAATTTACGTTGGGCGGGTCGAGGGAGCTCGACCGAAATGCGCCTGTTACACACGTGAGCTATTACGAGGCCGATGCGTTTGCACGGTGGGCAGGCGCACGCCTGCCTACCGAAGCCGAGTGGGAGGTTGCTGCAGCCGAATGTGCAGTCGAAGGAAATCTTCTCGAATCGAATTACTGGCAGCCGGTTGTCGCAACCGACGGGTCCACGCAGTTCTTCGGTGACGCATGGGAGTGGACCGCTTCGTCATATGCAGCCTACCCCGGATTCAGGCCGCTTGCGGGTTCGCTGGGCGAGTACAACGGCAAATTCATGTGTAACCAGATGACGGTGCGCGGTGGGTCCTGTGTTACATCGGCAAGCCATATTCGTACGAGTTATCGCAGCTTCTTTTACCCGGATGCCCGCTGGCAGTTTCTTGGCATACGGCTCGCTAAAGACGGCGCCTGAATCCAGGAAAACTCGATGGCTCAACGGGCTTTGCGCGCGTCGGCGCTGACAGAACAGGAGACATCCGTAACGGAAGACCTCGACGAGATCCTGGAAGGGTTGAGTCGGCGGCAGAAGGCGATATCGCCGAAATTCTTTTACGACGAGCACGGCTCACGACTTTTTGACGCTATCTGCGAACTCCCGGAGTACTACCTGACCAGAACCGAGCTCGCGATCATGCGGGAGCATATCGGCGATATCGCCGCACTGGTGGGGCCACAGGCCAGCGTGATCGAGTTCGGCAGCGGCTCGAGCCTCAAGACGCGCATGCTGCTCGAAAACCTCGATCGTCTAGCGGCCTATGTGCCGGTCGATATCTCCCGGGAATATCTGATGCAGGCGGCAGATTCGATCGCCGTTCGTTACCCCGACATCGAGGTGTGGCCGGTTCTCGCCGACTTCATGCAGCCGTTCGAGCTGCCCAACCCCACCGTCATGCCCTTGCGGAATATCGTCTATTTTCCCGGCTCGACGATCGGCAACTTCTTGCCGGATGCGGCCCATCGTCTGTTGCAGGTCATGTATCAGGAAGCGGGAGAAGACGGCGCACTGCTGATCGGCGTCGATCTGCAAAAGGACAAGAAAATCATCGGGCGGGCCTACAACGACAGCGCCGGCATCACTGCCGAATTCAACCTGAACATTCTTGCGCGCATCAACCGGGATTTCGGCGCCAACTTCAATCTCGATCTGTTCCATCATCATTCGTTTTACAATGAGGAACACGGTCGCATCGAATTGTATTTGATCAGCGAACGCGAACAGACCGTTTGCATTGACGACAGATCAATTAATTTCCAGAAAGGCGAGGCAATCCTCACCGAATATTCACACAAATACGGATTACAGC
>JBHIDG010000547.1:0-1581 GCA_046760025.1 Woeseia sp.
CCTGTCCACCGCGTCGGTATCGGCAGTCTCGCAGACGCCGACGACCTGCTTTGTCCGGGCCGGGTTGACGGATGGTTCCCTCTTTCCGGGAACTGGCCGACCGTCGACTATCGTAGCCGCGGACAACTCCTCGTCAGAAGCTTTTTGCATCGTCTCGAGCAACTGCGCTGTCATTTGCCGATCCGGAAGGTTGAAGCCGCGGGAGTTTTTTCGGCCGGCGCCGAAAATCTCCGACGGTGACGGGATCCGGGGATGCGGTGTCGACTTGCCGGCATGCGAAATGTCGATAGGATCCTCGACGATATCCTTTACGTCGATGCTTTCATCGATGATGCGGTTCACGAACGACGTGTTTGCGCCGTTCTCCAGCAGCCTGCGCACGAGATAAGGCAGCAAGTCCTCGTGACTGCCGACCGGCGCGTAGACACGGCATGGGCGGGCGAACCCCTCGGGATCGATGATCTGCGCATACAGGGTCTCTCCCATGCCATGCAGCCGTTGAAACTCGAAGTCGCTCCGTGAGTCCGCGAAATGCAGGATGCTGGCAAGCGTGTGAGCGTTATGGGTTGCAAATTGCGGGTAGAGCCTGTCTCCGGAATCGACCAGCATCCTCGCGCAGGCGAGGAAGGAAACGTCGGTATGCGCTTTTCGCGTGAATACCGGGTAACTTTCCAGGCCCAGTTCCTGGGCGAGCTTGACCTCGGTATCCCAGTACGCACCCTTGACCAGGCGCACCGGGATCTTGCGGCCGATCGCTTCGGCGCTCTCCGTCAGGAATTTCAAAACGTCGGCGGCACGCCGTTGATAGGCCTGGACCGCCAGACCCAGACCTTCGTAGTCCGCCAGCCGCTTGTCGCGATAAATCCGGTCGAAGATGTCCAGCGATATTTCGAGGCGGTCCGCCTCCTCGGCATCGATCGTCAACGCAATGCCGCCTTTGCTCGCCTGCAATGTCAGCTCGGCGACGCGCGGGACGAGCTCTTTAACGAGCCTTGCGTGTTGGGTAAAGGAGTAGCGTGGGTGTAGCGCGGAGAGCTTGACCGATATGCTCGGCGCCGAAAAAATATCGGCCGGCGAATCGACGCTCTCGGCGATGCTATCGATGGCCGCGCCATAGGACTCCAGGTACCGCGCCGCATCGGCGGCCGTCAAGGCTGCCTCGCCAAGCATGTCAAACGAATACCGGTAGTCCTTGCCATCTTTTTTCTGGGAGCGTTCCAGCGCTTCCCCGATCGTCCGCCCCATCACGAACTGGTGACCCATGATGCGCATGGCCTGCCGCATCGCAGCCCTCACGACCGGCTCTCCGGCCCGGCTCGCAAGCTTGCCGAGATACATCGCAGGGTTGCTGGTCGCAGCTTCGTCGAGCGATAGCAACTGGCCGGTGAGCATCAACCCCCAGGTGGACGCGTTGACGAACAGCGAGTCGCTTTCGCCGAGGTGGTCTTCCCACTGCGCCGACGGAATCTTGTCGGCGATGAGGCGGTCCGCCGTATCCGCATCAGGAATGCGCAGCAGCGCCTCGGCGATGCACATGAGCAGCACGCCCTCCTGAGTCGACAGGTCGTACTGCTGCAGAAA
>JBHIDG010000548.1:0-1565 GCA_046760025.1 Woeseia sp.
GGCAATTGAGCTAATGTAGGAACCACGGCCCGCGAGAAAAAGTAACGACGGCGGCGTCCTGTCTGGGGAATTCACGATGAAGCGTTTTGCGATGATCATGCCTGCGCTCCTGTTGTTGCCGCTGCTCGCGTTCGCGGCCGACAAAGAAGACGTAGCGCCAGGTTTCAATGAGAAGACGTTCGAAGGGCTGGCGATGCGCAGCATCGGGCCGGCCTTCATGTCGGGACGCATCGCCGACATCGCGATTCACCCTGATAACAGAAACTACTGGTACGTCGGCGTAGGCAGCGGCGGCGTCTGGAAGACCCTCAATGCCGGCACGACGTGGCAACCCGTATTCGATTCGGAAGGTTCGTACTCGATCGGTTGCGTCACGATCGATCCGAACCAACCCGACACGGTCTGGGTCGGCACCGGCGAAAACATCAGTGGCCGCCACGTCGGTTACGGCGACGGTGTTTACAGGAGTCTCGACGCCGGCAATTCGTGGACCCGCATGGGTCTGGAAGATTCGGAGCACGTCGGCATGATTCGGGTCGATCCTCGCGACTCTCGCGTCGTTTACGTCGCTGCGCAGGGACCATTGTGGTCAGGCGGCGGCGAGCGCGGCCTCTACAAGACCGTTGACGGAGGCGAGACTTGGGAGAAAATCCTCGGCGGAGGCGAGTACACGGGTGTCAACGAGGTGCACCTGGACCCGGCCGACCCGGACGTGATGTATGCGGTGACCTGGCAGCGGTTTCGCAATGTCGCCGGCCTGATGGATGGCGGCCCGGAAACCGGCATCCACAAATCGACGGACGGAGGCTACACGTGGCGTGAACTGACCGAGGGTCTGCCCGAGGAGAATATGGGCAAGACCGGCCTGGCCGTCTCGCCCATCAATCCGAATGTCGTATACGCCACCATCGAGCTCAAGCAGCGCACGGGTGGCGTTTACCGCTCGGAAGACGGCGGTGAAACCTGGGAGAAGCAGAGTGATTACGTTGCCGGCGGCACCGGACCGCACTATTACCAGGAGATCTTCGCAAGTCCGCACGAGTTCGATCTGCTGTACCACATGGACGTCTACCTGCACGTCTCCGAGGACGGCGGCAAGACATTTGTCAAGACAGAGTACCAGGACAAGCACGTCGACCACCATGCGCTGGCATTCGATCCCGACGATCCCGACTATCTGCTCGTCGGCAACGACGGCGGCGTCTATGAGAGCTTCGACCGGGGCGAGCACTGGAGATTCGCCGCCAATCTTCCGGTTACGCAGTTCTACAAGGTATCGGTCGACTACGACGAACCGTTCTATAACATCTACGGCGGCACCCAGGACAACAATACGCAGGGCGGGCCGTCGCGAACCCGAAACGTCCACGGCATATTGAATTCGGACTGGTTCGTCGCACTGGGCGGCGACGGTCACCAGCCCGCCGCCGACCCGAGCGATCCCGACATCGTCTACGCCCAGTGGCAGCAGGGCAACCTCACGCGTTTCGACCGGCGCACCGGCGAGTCGGTCTATATCAAGCCGCAGCCGGAACAAGGCGAACCGACGGAGCGCTTCAACTGGG
>JBHIDG010000549.1:0-1548 GCA_046760025.1 Woeseia sp.
CGCATTGGGGCGGTCCAATACTGGGTTAACACTGAATGGACCTTGACGAACTTTCGCAGTCCGGTATCCGGCGACTGGCCAATTATTCGCCATACCTGGATCAGTTGGCGGGCCTGGCAAGCGAAATGGGCCTGCGCCAGCGAAGCAACCTGGTACATCTTGAGCGCTGCCTGCATGACCACTGGTCGCTCGGTCAGAATTGCATTCTGAGCTGGGCACCGCTGGAGCACGGTCTGTCGATTCTCGTGGTCCCGCACTACGCCATCGCAGAGTATACCGCCGCGCCAACCGATGACTCCCAGCTCCCGCAGCGTGTCTCGGCACACTTTATAACCGAATTGATATCAGGCGACCGTCAGCTGACGGTCGTACAGATTCAGAAAGTCGCCAAACTTCTTGATATCGAGCCGACCTTCATCCCGCTTCGACAGCCGCTAACCGGGCATGCGGTCGAAACCCAGGTCATCGAGAAGATGATCCGGCGCTATGGCATTAATTATATCGCCAGCCGCGCCGTAACGCTGTTCGACATCGTCGGTTTCAGTCTGCTTATGCCGTTTGAGCAGATGACGCAACTCAACAGCCTTTCCTACTCATTGAACTCGGCACACGCCAAAATGCTGGAGCAGGACATCGGCATCAATTTCGCCCGGTCTTCGAGTGGCGACGGATTCTATGTATGGAATCGCGACCACGGCCTGGAAGCCAACGTGAATCTCTACCATTTCATGCACATCGTGCTAGCGGACAATGCCATCGCGCGAAGCAAGGCAGTTTCCAAGGCCGTGCCGCGGCTGCGCGCCTGTTTCCACGTGGGCAGCTGTTATGAGTTTCACCAGGCCGAAGGGCTCAATCCGACCATTCACGACTTCATCGTCGGTGATGTGACGATCGAACTGGCGAGGATGATCGAGGCCGCAATGCCGGGGCAGATCCTGGTCGGCGAGTTCGTGGCGGAGCTGGCCGAATATGGCAACGGCGAAGAAGCGACGCAGCCCAATCTGGACGCTGTGACGTTTCTACAACGGGCGCAGGGAAACCTGTCAAAGCTGAGCGGGCTGGAACTGTCGGGAGAAAAGGTGACGGCGATCAAGTGCTATCTGACCGGCGAACGCCAGGAGGACGGCGACTTCAGCATCCGTAGGCTGCAGATCAAAGACAAACACGGTCTGTCCAGAACGGCCTACAACGCAAAGGTAAATATCTATCGCGAGATGGCCCAACCGATTCTGCTCGGCATCGAGGACAAGAAGCTCAGTCCGACTCAGGAACCGGCCTGATACGTGGTCGGGGCGGCGAGATGGAACTCGGACATACTGTCCTCGGCGCTGCGCGCTGATATCGCTTCGCGAGATCACTCCAAATCGCTCCCGGCGATTTGTCGAACTCGATCTTCGTTCAATTCCCGCCAATCATTCAGAAAATGGCCTCTCCATACTTTCTGAGTGATGCCATTTTCTGAATGATTGGTCGGGGCGGCGAGATTCGAACTCGCGACCCCCACAACCCCATTGTGGTGCGCTACCAGGCTGCGCTACGCCCCGACCG
>JBHIDG010000550.1:0-1538 GCA_046760025.1 Woeseia sp.
GATGCGGTGTTCATCTTCGACCTGGCGATCTCGACGGAAATCACGGAGTGCGTCGATGTCTCGTTTACCCAGCGACTGACAGAAAGAGCGGTTGACGAGCTGTTGTAGGGAGCGCGTCACACTGGCGTAATATTCGGGCTAGTAGCCGAAATGTGCGACCGATGCCTGGTAATCCGCGAGCTGCTCCTCGTGGCGCGCCCGGTCGTCAACGAGCATCAGGATCTCCGCCTCGAGCCTGCCCGATTGTTCGGACAGGTCCTTGAGATCGGCCAGAATCAGAATGCGGTCCTGGGTCGTCGTTTCCTCGGCAATGAGCAGCGCTTCTTTTTCCCGAATCAGGTCGTGGACATCATCCAGCTCGTGTTGTCTCGCGTTGATCTGGTAATTGGCCGAGTTAACGGCAGACTGCAGTTCATACAGGTGATACCCGGCACGATAGGCGTCGAGAAAGTCGGATTCCATATCGACCGAGCAGACACCGTCATAGCGGCCGCCTCTCGCACCGAGATTGAATCCCCGGGACGGCTGACAAAAATCCCTCAGGCCTTCCTCGCGTCCGGTCCGGTATGCCTGCAGGTCGGGCGTGACGCCATGCCTGGCACATGCCTTGCGGTGTTCGCCGAGACGCTCGGCTCCATAGCCCTTCGAGCCGTCTTCGAAACCGATCATCTGCCAGTCACCGGTTGCGCACTCGTCGCCACTCATCGTCGCACAAGCGCCGAGGACCATCGTTATGGTAACCGCCAGTATGCCCGCCCATTTGATCTGCATGTCATCCCTCGCAAATATCCGCTTCGGTATCGCCGACGTGTTTCGACCGTAGCAGGCCTGTCGCACAGCCGGCTGTGACAGCAATCACAGATCAACCGAGGCGCACACCGGCAAGCGGAATGCCGATCAGTGTGATCTGTGTCACAGAGGACCGGATACCACGACGGCTAATCTGGACTACTTCCCCTTCGGCCCGGGCAGGCCCGCATGAGTCTAGAGGCATTCAGCACCGCAGCATCGATCGCGCTGGTCGCCACCTTTGGGTTCCTGCTCGCCGCGAATTCCTGGCACACGATCACCAGAAACCTCGGCGATTCGAGCAGCTTTCCCGGCACCATCATGCTGGAGGCGGCACAGCGGTTTCGCGACGATCTGGACCGGCTGACCCGCCGCCTTCATACCTACCTGGCATCCGCGCTGGTGTTCGTCGTGATCTTCGCCGTCAGCTACTCCCTTGAGCCCGACGCGATTTTCGGCGACTTGCCGGGGTGGCAACTGAGCCTGGTCGTGGCGGTATTGGCAGCCGTAGCGCTGTACGCAGCCTGTCGATTCTTCGCCGTAGTGCTGGCCAGACGCCGGACCCAGTTCGTGCGTGACGCCAGCATCGCCGCCGGTCACGGCCTGCAAAAACTGAGCGCAAACATGAACAGGGTATTTCACGATGTGCCCTGCGGCTCGGGGGTGATCGACAACGTTATCGTCGGGCTGCACGGCGTTTATGCGGTCAACGTCGTCGCCCGCAGGCCCGGAAAGGACAACCGGGTCCG
>JBHIDG010000551.1:0-1509 GCA_046760025.1 Woeseia sp.
GCGAGCACAAAGACGCAGTATCAACGCTGAGTTCGATCAGGTCGTAGCGCTGCTCGGTCTTGAGAGCATGTTGCAGCGCATGCCGGATGCACTGTCCGGTGGCGAGGCGCAGCGAGTATCGATCGCGCGCGCATTGCTGCGTGGGCCACGATTCGTGCTGATGGACGAGCCGCTGGCCGGCCTGGACAAGGCGCGCAAATCTGAGTTCCTGCCTTTCCTCGAGCGCTTGCACTCGGACTCGTCCATTCCGATCGTCTACGTGAGTCATGACATCGGCGAAATTTCCGTACTGTGCGATCAGCTACTCGTCTTGCAGCAAGGTCGCATGATCGCCGACGGCGATCTTCAAACCGTACTCATGCGGACCGACCTGCCGATACTTCGAGGCGAAGAGGCCGGGTCTGTCGTCATCGCCAGGGCCGGCAATTACGATGCCGAGTACGATTTGTCCTCCGTAACGTTTTCCGGCGGGGATTTGCTGATCTCCGGGCGACACGATCCCGGGATTGAATTGCGAGTGCGAGTTCGCGCAAATGACGTCAGTATGTGCCGTACGATGCCGGGCGACACGACAATTCAGAATATTTTGCCAGCCGTCATCGAGGCAATCGATGCGGATTCCCAGGCGACCGTACTCGTTCACCTGCGGCTCGGTTCGGACCGATTGGCAGCGCGGATCACGAGACGGTCGAGCACCGCGTTGCAACTGGAAGTCGGCGACGAAGTATTCGCCCAGATCAAGGCGGTCGCAGTTCGACAGGCGCTTTAGATTGCGACTTAATCTGCGACGGCGCTGCCCCAGTAATTATAGGAAAGAATCTTCAGGCCCGGAATGTACATGCGCTGGTCGTCGGTGATGCGGAAACCGGCAGCATTGATCATCTCGGGTATGTTGCGGTTCATGTTGCATCCTCCCGCGATCTTGCTCCAGCCACTATTGAGCCTGTCCTGCCACCGCCGAACGTCCTCGTCCGGCGCGACGCCATGTTCGCAAAACAACAAACGACCACTCGGCTTCAATACCCGCCGCATGCCTTCGAGTGCGGTTACGGTGTCGGGGATCGTACACAAGGTGTAGGTCACGAGGACCGTGTCCACGCTATCGGTCTCGAGCGGAATCTCTTCCCCCGGCAAATCGATGAACTCGAGATCGAGGTCCAAGCTTTCGAGATTTTTCGCCGCAAGCTTTCTCATTCCCTGTGATGGCTCCAGCCCCCAGACTTTTCTGACTTTTCGCGCATCGTAGAAAGGAAGATTCAGACCGCTGCCGATGCCGATCTCGAGTACGTCCCCTTCTGCAAGTGGGACGATCTTCTCCCTCTGCATGCGTGCCGGCTTGACCGAACAGGCGAGGTTCGTGATATGCGGCAGAATTTTTTCTTCGTACCAACTCATAGGAGACGATGATCGCTGTACCTGACGATGCGACAGCGTCCATTCTACCCCGGTAATACCGGACAATGACGAAAAGCGTCATGTCACTGTAGAATCTGCTGGCAACGCCCCAGG